>URAI01000154.1 GCA_900545725.1 uncultured Eubacterium sp. | reverse complement strand
CTTGAACTGTCGTTCAAGAAGCGTCCCTCGCTTTCAGCTCGGTCAATCACAATTTATAGTAAGGTCTCATATTTTGGCATTATACCAATACCGAGTGCATAAGGACCTGTATGGCAGGCGGTAGCTACTCCTATACGCGTTGGAAAATATTCTGTACTTTCAACACATTTTACAGAAAAAGTTTCTTCAACAACCTGTCTGTATTCGTCTTTTTCTTCAAAATCACATCCCGAATCTACGTTAAAAAGATAATCTTCATAAGATAAATTGTTATCTGAAAAATGCTTTTTACAGCAGTCAAGCATACTCAACTTGGCTTTTTTTCTGGTTCGGCTTATTCCGCCGATATTAAGCTCCCCATTTTTAAGAACAATTACAGGAAGAATACTTAATTTACCACTGATTAATCGTGCAAGCTTACCGATACGCCCGCCTTTTTGAAGATAATCAAGTGAACCGACTGTAAAATATATTCGTCCAAGGTCTGTCATTCTGGTAAGGACTCTTACAGCATCATCATAATCGACATTATCTTTGCTCATTCTTTCGGCTTCATGGACAAATAATGCCATAGAAGAGGAATTCTGCATAGAATTAAATATAGTTATCTTTGCATCAGGATAATCTTCAAGAATCTGGTCGCGGGCATTTGTTGCAGAATTATATGAACCACTGAATAAAGTGGAGATGCATATGCATATTATAGGAACACCTGCTGTAACAGATGGCATAAAAGCATCAATAAAATCCTGAATAGTTGGAAGTGATGACTTGGGATATGAACCCTCCTCAATCATTTGTCTGTAAAATTCGTCATCAGTTATATCAATCTGCTCTTTATAATACTTCTCGCCGTCAAATGTAACGTAAAGAGGTACGAGACCTATATTATTACTGTCTGTATATTCTTTTGATAAATCACAGGCTGTGTCACTTATAACTTTAAACATAATTAATCTCCATTCTGCAGGTGATTTCTAATATCAAAAATATCACGAATCATATTAAATGGATTCGCAATAATGGCAGCTTTGTGACGCCTGCGGCACAAATAGCCGGTTCATTAATGAACTTGCATAAGTATTATTGTTAATATTAATACTGATTTTTAACAATTCCGTCATTAAATCGTTATGCATACTTTAAGTTGTATTATTAGCATTTTGATTTCAATGTCTATAATCATAACATGTAGTTTTGAAAACTACAAGACGAAATGTAGATAAAAATAAAAAATATAATTTAAACTTAACATTTCTGTAACATTCGTATATAATAGTAGAAGTATCTGACTAAAATATAATGATAGCAGATGTACATGACTATAATATATTAAATATAATATTTGGAGATTATAATATGAAAATAATAGATGTGAATACAGGAGTATATGAAAAAAATGATGAGATAGCAAAAAGAGTCAATGACTATTTTCATAATAAAGGAATAAAAGTATTTAATTTTCTTGGAACACCCGGTTCAGGAAAGACTACGTTACTTGAAAAGATAGCTGAAAAAATGGATAAGTCTAAGCTTGCCGTCATTGAAGGTGATTTATATACAGACCAGGATGCGGAGAGAATGGAAAAGCTTGGCATAAGAACTGTACAGCTTAATACTAAGGGAGCGTGCCATCTTGAAGCAGAGATGATAGAGCAGGCAATAAAAGAGATTAATCTGGATGGAATCGAAACTGTGATTATAGATAATATCGGTAATCTTGTCTGTACAGCAGAATTTAAGATTGGCGAAGATGTAAGAGTTACAGTATCAAGTGTAACAGAAGGCAATGATAAGCCTTCAAAGTATCCGCTTATGTTTGAAACAACCGATGTGCTGGTTATTAATAAAATGGATCTTGCACCGTATACTAATTTTGATGTTGAAGCATTTGAAAAGGCTGTAAGAGAAGTTAATACACATTGCATTATTGTAAGGGCAAGTGCATTTAAAAATGAAGGCGTTGATGAAACAATAGCTGCGATGAAGCAGGCAGTAAATATGTAATTGTTCAATATATTAAAAGAAACAGATAACGGTAATAAACATATACCAAATAAAGG
>URAI01000153.1 GCA_900545725.1 uncultured Eubacterium sp. | reverse complement strand
AAAATTCCCAATACAATCCGCCACTTCCCCACTACACCCCGTATTTCAACAAATCTCAATTTATTGTACTACTGGATTATTGCTTAGTTTTGTGTTTTAATATTATTTAACTACTGCATGCTCTATACAGCGCAGATATTTATGAAACAATTTTCCAGAAATGAGGATTATTATGCCTAGTATTGCTACACATTATATTTTTTCACAGGATACTGCTCTTAAACTTTCAAGCTCATCCCATGTTATTTCAACGACAATAAAGAATGCTTTAGGTGCTTATAATGCAGGGGCACAGGGGCCTGACATATTCTTTTATGATATTATGCACCTTGCCATTGCCGGAAAGCCTAATAATATCGGTAGTCATATGCATGTCAAAAAGACGGATATATTTTTTATGAACTATATAAAAGAAATTTTCAAACAGAACTGTTATTCTTCAACTGCTGTACGTGCATATCTTATGGGATTTCTTACCCATTACAGTCTTGATACCTGCATACATCCATATGTATACAGCGTGACAACTGTTGCAGGTAATTCCAAGAAAGCTGTAAAGACTTCTCTTAATGCGCATTGTCAGCTTGAATCTGATATAGACGAGCTTTTATATTATGAACGCTTTCATAATACAATTAATTATGCCAACAGAAATGATTTTTTTAATATTAACGATGAACAGATTAAAGAAATCGCACCGGTTCTTAGTGCCGCTATTAATAAAACTTATGGCTGCAATATTTCTGCTTCATATATTGTTGGAACTTTTAAACGTGCAAAGTTTACTGACAATCTTCTTCAGGATACCAGCGGATTAAAAAAGAAGATTTTCGCACCTTTAGAAAAACGGATTACCGGTTCTAATACAGGTTCAAGCCTTATATTTAACACCGAACTTCCTGACAGGACCTGTCTTAATGAAGAACATCGTGTATGGCGTGTCCCTGCTACGGGGAAGTTATGTACAGACTCCTTTTATGAAATGTATGATAAAGCCATAAAAAGAGCCATACACCTTATTACTAAATATAATTCCTGTTTAAATGACATTTATGAATTATGTATTGTTAATGACAATAACATATCCGATGCCGGTTCAGGTAATAATGATATGATAAATAAGTATAGTAATATCCACAATACCAAAGCTTTAACATCGGCAATATTCAGTAATCCTAATCTTGACATTTCGCAGCTTGCAAATGATTTTGTAAAAACATTTGGACATGACACAAAAGGATTATCATATCATACAGGCATTAACTGGAGACTGGGTTCTTAATTATATAATCAGTAAAATCCAGTTAAATATATTTACATCTGTCTTAATCAATGTATCACGGCTTGAATATGCCTGCAGATTATTTACATTTTAATTTTGCATTTTCTTTAATTCAGGTAATATTGTGACAAGCATTGTAATAAAGCACAGGCTACCGCCTATTACATTTGACACCGGTTCAGCAAGAAATACACCTTGTGTTCCCATGTGCAATGCATATGGCATAAGATATGTAAGCGGCACAACAATTATAACTTTACGAAGCAGGGAGAAAAATATTGCCTGCTTCTTTTTATTTAATGATTTAAAAATGGTCTGTCCTATATATTGCAAATCCATAAATATAAATGCTGCAAAATATTGTTTTAAAGCCACAACAGAATTGCTTATAAGTTTACTATCCGAGCTGAATACCTGAATAAGAGTCTTTGGATACAATACAATAATACTCCACATAACTGCCGTATAGCACAATACCATAACCGACAATACAACAATAGCTTTTTTTACTCTTTGGGGACGTCCTGCACCATAATTGTAGCTAAGAATCGGAGATGTACCTTCATTAATAGCAGTAATAGGTGTTTCAACGAGCTGGCGCACACTTGATACTATTGTCATAACCGATATATAAATATCACCACCTGTAACCGATAAAACATTATTACAGCATATCGTTACAAGACTATTTGTTATCTGCATAATAAAGCCTGCCGTACCAAGACTTACTATATTTTTTGCACAATATATACATTCCCTTATTTCATTTTTCTTAATAAAATTGACATTAAGTTCGGCTCTTTTTTTAAGAAAT
>URAI01000152.1 GCA_900545725.1 uncultured Eubacterium sp. | reverse complement strand
AATACAATCCGCCACTTCCCCACTACACCCCGTATTTCAACAAATCACAATTTAACACACCTGCTCAAGTATACTTGATAATGCATTCCCACTGCTCGTATGACATCTTACTATATCAGCATTGCATTTTTCAGCCTCTGTAACCGCTGTTCTTACCATCTTATGTGACACTGTATTGGTAAATAGAATTAACAAATCCGGTGAACCTATGTGGTTACTGAAATTACCACTCATGTGCGTAAAAATCTTCACCTTACAGTTAAAAGCTTTACATATCTTTTTATACTGACATACCATTCTGTCATGTCCACCCACTATAACTACACTCATATCTTTCTCCTATTCTTAATATAATAACTTTTATGCTGTATTTTCCTTATATATTAATTATTTTCAACTAATAACTTTCAATTATAGATTCTTATATTTATTTTATAATGACTTTATATCTTGTATCATAACTGTCTGTAATGTTTATATTAAAATTAATTTTATGCAGCAATACACACAGGTGCTTTTTTATAAATCAACGACATATCCATGCCACTTGATACCATATTAATAATTATTTCTGTTGCTCTGTCATATTTTTCAAATATCTGTTTTTTCTCATTCACATTCTGATATACTTTCCAGTAACCTGAATATAAATAATCTTTTCCTTTATTGTCTATAAATCCTATAACATCCTCAACCGGATATCCTAACAATATTCCCATCTCATGTGGAAAATCCTCATGATTTAACATATATTGCGCATATCTTATGCTGAATCTTTTTAATATGCTCTCTAATGATAATTCTTTATATCCCTCATTTTTTAAAAATTCTTCTGATTGTACATTTAAAATATATTTTTCAAGCTCCCATTTTCTGTATATAAGATACGTTGTACCTTTGTTTCCTGTACACAGTTTATAAATCATAAGACCAGAATCTGACATAATATCACGCAGCTCTTTATCACAATCACTTTTTATACATAAAAGATTAGCCACTTTAACTCCTGCTATAACAGGTGCACATTGCAATGCCAGCTGTGTAGCTATATTATGAAAATTCAACTCCTTTAATACACAGAAAACCTCCTGACTCATGCCATCTCTCCCTTCTCTTACATATCAATATTTTTCTAACCTGCTGTATCATCGCATTAGTTAGTTATAACTAACTCATGTTTTTTTTAATATCCTGCTATGAATTATTATTACTCCATAGCAGGATTTTTATTTATTGTATTGCTATTAACATTCACATTGTCTTACAACAACGCTCTTTAAATTCTGTGAACCAATGTATCCACATTTCTTAAGTCCCTGTGTAATAACCTGATTCCACATCTTTGCAGATAAATGGTATTCTGTATTATCATCAAGACGTACTGTGCATACGTTATCCTTTTCACATGCCTGTTCACATGATATCTTATACATATTTTTTCTATTGATAGCACCAATAGATTCTAATGTATTAATCATTCTATAGACCGTTGCCGTCCCAATACTCTTATCTTGTTTTAAAGCTTTATAATAAATTTCTTTACAGCAGGCACACTCTTCTTCAAGAATAATATCTAATAACATGAGTCTTTGTCTTGTAATTCTGCAATGTCTGCTTTTTAACATTTCGACAATCTGTTCTTTTTTCATTTCATTTGTCTGAAACTTTTCTGACTCTTTGCTAATACTAATATTCTCTGTCATATATAACCTCCATGCCTGCGCATTATAAGCGCGTAAATTTAATATGTTACTTAATGACAATGTCCCCCCTGGCAATGGCTGCAGTCTCCGTCACATCCAAGAATGGATTTGCCATTTACCGTTCTGCTTCCCCTTTTCAGATCCACTGCAAACGGAAAATGCTCCGTCACATCAAGAAAACGATTCACTTCATCCATGCTCTCAAACTGTACTTTTTTTACTGTCATCGTTTTTTTCACCTCTTTTCTCTATCTATACTACTATTTTACTATGATATAATTATTTGTATAGAGTAATTTTTTTATAAAAAAGGTGATTTTTTTAGATGTTATCTTCTCCTATTTCTGTTACAATATAAAAAAACAACACCCAGGAGGTATCAGAATGTCAAAAAAGAACCTTATCGCAGGACAGTCCGGCGGACCGACCGCAGCTATCAACAGCAGTCTT
>URAI01000151.1 GCA_900545725.1 uncultured Eubacterium sp. | reverse complement strand
TTAATAATAATATTATTATATTAATATACTCACCCTGTCAGCATCTATATTATAATCAATAATATTATTACAGCCTGTAATATAACCAATAATAACATTATCATCATTACATTAATAATATTGTTAATATAAAAGATATCACCTTTCGCCTTTGTAAATTAACTATTATTCCATCATTCGTCTCTCAAACACTCTGAGTTTAGAACTCTTTGACCGTTTATTCTCTTCAAGTTCTTCCTCCGATGGAACTATCGGCTTTCTCGTAATAACTTTGCCCTTAGACTTTTTCCCACATACACATACAGGAAAATCCGGTGGGCATGTACATGGATTCTCACAATTTCTAAATCTTGTCTTAACAATACGGTCTTCCAATGAATGGAATGTTATAATACATATTCTCCCCTTATCATTAAGATGGTCTATCATTGTGTCTATGGAATCTTCAAGTACATCAAGCTCATGATTAAGTTCTATTCTTATTGCCTGAAATGTCTTCTTTGCAGGATGACCGCCTACAGCTCTGACTTTCATAGGAATAGCTGCCTTTATAACTTCATTAAGTTCAAATGTTGTCTCAATAGGCTTAATCTGTCTTGCTGATACTATATGCCTGGCAATGTTCTTAGCAAACCTGTCCTCTCCATAGTCCCTGATAATTCTATATAAATCAAATTCACTATAGGTATTAACAATATCCTTTGCAGTAAGCTGCTGTCTTTGATCCATTCTCATATCAAGGGGCGCATCAGTCTTATATGTAAATCCCCTTTCGGCTGTATCAAGCTGGTATGATGATACCCCAAGGTCCAGTACTATTCCATCAACCTTGTCAACCGAAAGTTCCTTTAACACCTGTTCAAAGTTACAGTAGTTATTTCTTACTATTGTAACCCTGTCACTAAATGGTTCTAATCTCTTAGTCGCTGCTGCAATAGCATCAGCATCCTGATCTATTCCAATCAAACGGCCATTCGATGAAAGTTGTTCTGCTATATGATAAGAGTGTCCTCCTCCTCCCAAAGTACCATCTACATATATTCCGTCAGGCTTTATATTAAGATTTTCAATTGTCTCTTCTAATAATACTGACTTATGCTTAAACTCCATCCTTCAATCCTCAACCATTTATAAATTCATATTCGTACCACTTTTATCAAAGTCCGTATACTAATTCCCATATATCAGAAGTAACTATATATATTATTATATAGAAAAACCAAGCTCTTCCATATTCTCTGCAACTTCATCCATATCATCGTCATATGCTTCCATACTCTCCTGCCAGCGGGTACGGCTCCATATCTCAACTCTGTTGGCAACGCCAACAAGTACTACTTCTTTTTCTAATGAAGCAAATTCCCTTAAAACCTGTGGTATAAGTATTCTTCCCTGCTTATCTACTTCACAAGCTGCTGCTCCTGCCAGAAAAAATCTTGTGAACTGTCTTGCATTCTTATTAGTCAGTGGTAATGTACGCAGCTTATTTTCAAAATTCTGCCATTCTTCATCTGTATATACAAAGAGGCATCCATCAAGTCCCTTAGTGATAACAAATTCATCACCTAGACTCTCACGGAACTTAACAGGAATTATCAGACGTCCTTTAACATCAATTGTATGGTTATACTCACCCATAAACATGATAAACGCCCTCCTTTTACCACTTTGCACCACTACTTACCACTTTCCACCACTTTAAATTCAATTTTATACTCTTTTTATAAAAAACACAAGTATTTTTTTATTTATTTCACCCTACTTTATATGCAATGTGATATTCTTTTATTTTCATGCCAATCTTAACATCTTACATTGTTCAATTCCTGCACTCCAGAATTTATCAATTGGTAAATTTTTCATTTGGCAGATAATAGCTGAGTTCATTGCACCATGTCCCACAATAAGGATATCTTTTCTTTCCTGTAACTGCGGTTCTATTATATCCTTTAAAAATAAACCTGTTCTTTTAAACAACTGTGCAAATGTTTCTGCACCACCTACTGACTCTGTGTATTTCTCAGGCTGCTGAAATATTATATTAATAGGACAATCAGGAATGTTCAGGCTGTTTTCAAGACCCTCATAACTGCCAAAACCCATTTCCATTAAACGTTCATCCTTTATAATAGGAATGTCTCTATTCTCCAACACAATTTGTGCCGTTTCCGCAGCCCTGACTAAAGGAGAGCAATAACAGACATCTATATTTAACGCTTTATATTTTTCACATGCCTGCCGTGCCATTAACCTCCCTTCATCATTCAACGGGATATCTGTTCTACCCTGTAATTTGTGTAATGCATTCCATTCGGTTTTTCCATGTCTCATAATATATAACATATTTATCCTCCTAAATTGTGATTTGTTGACTATTTGTTGAAATGGGGGGTGTAGTGGGGAAGTGGCGGATTGTATTGGGAATTTTAAAACGATGGATGAG
>URAI01000150.1 GCA_900545725.1 uncultured Eubacterium sp. | reverse complement strand
TATTCTTAAAAATGTCTGTAAGTTTTTCAGAATAATCAATCATATCAAGCTTAGGGCAGCCGATAAGTGTTACGTGATTCCTCATAAAATCATGGTGAAATGTGCTGTATGCATATGCTGTACAGTCAGCGGCAATAAGAAGGTCACAGCCATTAAAGTATGGAGCATAAGGCGCAACAAGCTTTATCTGTACAGGCCAGTTATTAATCTGACTTCCACTTGTTGCCTTATTAGCAAGAACTTCGGCTTCATTGTACTCTGGAGCTTCTCTTTCTATAAAGCGGATAGCATTCATAGGACAGGCTGGAAGGCAGTCACCAAAGCCGTCACAGTAATCATCCCTTAAAAGCTTTGCCTTTCCGTCAACTATACCGATAGCGCCCTCGTGACAGGCATGTGCGCATAAGCCGCATCCGTTGCATAAGTTTTCGTTTATTTCTATAATTTTTCTAATCATAATGTTATATCTCCTTTTTTCGTCTATGTTTTTAGGTGTTTGTGAAAAATCATAAGCCGCAAAGAACTAATTTCTTTGTGTCTTTATTTTGCGATTGCCTGATTATATTTTAGTTTAATATCCACGTTAGACAGTTGTGAATATTAATTAGTGAAAATAGCATTTTCAACACGTACATCATTATATTATGTGGTAATATAAATGTATGTTGTAAATACAACAAAATATAAAAATATTAATGGATATATTTAAGACATATGAAGATAATATAAATGTGGAGGCATTATGGATACAGTGTCAGGAAATAAGAAGGTTATGGATAAATGGACAGACATTATAAGTGAGAGCAGTCTGTTTAAAGGTGTTGAAAAAAATGAAACTGCGGCTATGATAAAATGTCTTGATGTAAGATTTGAAAAGGTGGATAAAGGTCAGTATGTGCTGCATGATGGTGATACTGTTGAACGAATAGGAATGGTTATTGAGGGAGAGGTGAGCATTGAGCAGGAGGATTACTGGGGAAACAGGCATATTATGGCATATGCCAAAGCAGGAGATATATTTGGTGAGGCATATGCATGCAGCAATAATAAGGTATGCAATGTGAGTGTTGTTGCTATGAAAGCCGGGACAATCGCCTATCTTGATACATACAGGGTAATAACTGTGTGCAGCGAATCGTGCCAGTTCCATAATAAGCTGATAAGAAATCTTATGTATATGCTGGCTGACAGATGTGTAAATATGAATGAAAAAATTACACATATGTCAAAAAGGACAACAAGGGATAAGCTTTTATCATATCTTTCATCGCAGTCTAACAGAAGTGGCAGTAATGAGTTCGATATTCCATTTAACAGACAGCAGCTTGCAGATTATCTGTCAGTCGACCGCAGTGCTATGTCATCTGAGCTGGGGAGGATGCAGGAGGAAGGGCTTATTATATATAAGAAAAATCATTTTAAGCTGTTATAATTGTTGATATATTGTAAATGGTCTGACAACAATACTCCGGCTTACAAACCTGAACCTACGTTATCGAACTCTTTAGTTCTGCATTACATGACTATTCGTTCATTAGGTCATTTAAAAGTAGATGTCTGCTTCATAGCTGTTTCTTTTTTATATTAATTGTATGATAATAATTAATGGAAAATTATGAAATTATAAAATACTATTTTTGCATCTGTACGTAAAGTATATACAGACAGAGGAAAATTATGTAATGATAAAATGGTATTAATAAGAAGAAATGTCCATTATGAGGTTAATATATTTAAGTAATAACACTGATTATAACCATAATATTAAGCTGATATTATACAATTTTACATTTTATTATGTATAAAAATGAATGATATGGTAAATACTGTTAGTATCATTTTTAAATATATACACATTTATTGTACAAAACTAAAAACAACAAAAAAATGTATTGAAATATATTAATTTGGGTGTTAACATAATCGTGCGAGTGATAGTTAAGAAATTAACAGATTCGCTTATATTTTTACAGAAGTTTGTATACAATGTACAACTCATTATGCAATTTAACAGTTAATTTTTTAAGGAGGAACCAATAAAATGGTAAATTTTGATCAGTGGAACGGTTTCAAAGGCAGACTTTGGAAAGAAGAGATCAACGTAAGAGATTTCGTTCAGAACAATTACAAGCCATATGATGGAGATGAAAGTTTCCTTGAAGGACCTACAGAAGCTACTAACAAGCTTTGGGGAAGACTTCAGGAGTTACAGAAGGAAGAAAGAGCTAAGGGCGGCGTACTTGATATGGAAACAAAAGTTGTTGCTGGTCTTACAGCTTATGGTCCTGGATATATAGATGAATCTATGAAGGAGCTTGAAAAGGTAGTTGGTCTTCAGACAGATAAGCCACTTAAGAGAGCATTTATGCCTTATGGTGGTATTAAGATGGCAGAAGAAGCTTGCAAGAACTACGGCTATGAACCAGATCCAGAACTTCACAAGATCTTCACAGAATATCATAAGACACATAATCAGGGTGTTTTCGATGCTTATACACCAGAGATTAGAAAGGCTCGTCACAGCCATATCATCACAGGTCTTCCAGATACTTATGGACGTGGACGTATCGTAGGTGACTACAGAAGAGTTGCTCTTTATGGTATCGACTTCCTTATGGAAGAAAAGAAGAAGGATCACGCTAACTGTGGTTGTGGAACAATGA
>URAI01000149.1 GCA_900545725.1 uncultured Eubacterium sp. | reverse complement strand
CGTTTTAAAATTCCCAATACAATCCGCCACTTCCCCACTACACCCCGCATTTCAATAAATCACAATTTATAAGGCAATCCCACAAAAATCTATAATTATTCCGCACACTGCACCTATTGTATACATAATACCAAGTATCTTAAGATTCTCCTTAACATTCCTGTTCTCTTTGAAAAGAACAAGAATACCTACGCCTGCTCCTGCAAGCAATCCTCCCATCATTGCACCCAAAGACATAACATTTCCGAGATAAAGCTGTGTAAGTACAACCGATGCTGCACAGTTTGGAATGAGTCCTACTAATGTTGCAATTAAAGGTCCTATAACCGGTCTGTCAAGTATTAGACTTGCCAGAGTATCTTCTCCGATAAAATGTATTGCTGTATTAAGAATAAAAGATATAATAACTATATATATAAATATAGTAAGTGTATGCTTAAGTGATGACCTTACAATACTCTTTTCACAATGGCAGTGGTCATGCTCACACACACCGCCAATCTTAATTGATATCTCGGTCTCTCCCTGTTTTCTAAAACTTCTTATAAGTAAATCAATAATAAAGCCCATTACCATACCGATTACAATTTTTGCAATAAGAACTTTTAATATAAGCCCAACGCCAACCTGCTCAGAAATAAATACCGGAATCATCTCATCTGAGGTAGAAAGATATATGGCAATAAGTGTTCCAAGTGTTATAACCCTTCCTGCGTACAAATTAGAGGCTGCCGCCGAAAATCCGCATTGCGGAAATGCTCCAAGCAGTGCTCCCAAAAATGGACCTGCCTTACCTGAATCCTTAATTAATCTTTTTGTCTTACTGCTCGTTCTATGCTCCAGATATTCCATCGCAAGGTACGTAAGAAATAAAAATGGCAATAACTTAATGCTGTCTAACAGCGTATCTGCAATAACATCTAACATTTTATCAACTCTCCTAAATATATTTTTGCATATATATATCATTCTATATGCAACAGTAAGTTATTATAAAGCAAAGTTATAAATAAAGCAACACTTTTATTTCTATTCTTTTCATATGATTCACTATTCATATGTTCATATATTGTCAATTCATCAGTTACTTTTATTCATATTTTTCAAATCTGAATTGTACCTGAACATTTTCTCCCGATAACGAAATTTCTTTTTGAGAACATAAGCTGATACAAAGACAAAACCATAGTCTTTATGCGGGCAGTCCTTAATATATCAACTTATTTTGAATACATTATACGCTCGCTGTCAAACATTTTTGTAAGTACCAATGCAAATAATCCGCCATATATAATATTAGAGATTACGGTAATTGCAATCTGTATGCCATCTGCTGTAAATGAGAATATTCCTATCATACTCTGTACACTGTTGTATAATGGTATACAATACCAGTAGTATTCTGTTTTGGCACCATCACCAAACATGGCTGTAATTCCAATAACCATTACTATTATCATAATTGGTGCAACAAGTGTTCCAGCCTCTTTTACTGACTTTGCAAATGCTGACATAATAGAAATAACTCCTATAATTACGATTACAGAGCTTATAAGCACAATAAGTAACATTATATAATCACTGATATCATATACATTGGCACTGATACCCGATTCACCTTCCATCTGTACAAGCTTAGGAAGTGATAATGCCACACCAACAAAGCTTGAACATGCACTCAGCACAGCAACCGCACTAAGACTTAAAATCTTACCTATTGCAAGCTGTGACCTCTTTATCGGAGTCACAAGAATTGTTGTAAGTGTTCCTCTCTCCTTTTCACCGGCAATAGCTTCCGGTGCAAATGCCATACATCCGCTAAATGCCATCATAAGAAGTAACATTGGAAACAACTGTGAAAAAATCTGTGCCGTACTGTCTTTATCTGATGCAAGGTCATACATGCCTGCATCCCCTGAATTGATATCAAACTTATTAATCATGCTGCTTTCGTACTGGTTTAAAACCTCTGTGATCATGCTGTAACCGCTTGCCGATTCGGTCTTTGAGGAATTATAATAAATTTCAACCTGCGGTGCCGGTGTCTGTGCCGTCATGCTGTCGTAAGCTGCCACTGCCTGTTCAAAATTCTTCGGAAATACGACAATCAAATCACAGTCCTGATTTTCCACCTGCATTTTCATCTCGTCCATAGATTTATCCGCATCCCGGTAATCCAGATTCAAGCTGTCAAATACCGGCTTTAAGCTCTGCGGCGTATCCAGCATAAATACCGATGTCTTATAATCATCTTTGACCTCAAACTGGCTCGACATCGCCTGCCCCATAATCGAATACACAATATAAATCATCAGTCCCGGCAGGAGAATCGTTGTCAGAAGCATACGCCTATCCGAAAGATACCGGAACAGTTCCTTTTTCATGATTGTAAAAATATTATTCATCTGCCTTACCCTCCATATTTTCATACAGTTCAAAGAACCGGTCTTCTAACGGCTGTCCCGCCATAACATTTTCCAGCGTATCACAGCACACGGATTTGCCACGGATAATAATGACCACACGGTCACAAATTTTTTCAATCAGGCTGAAAATGTGGCTGGAAATAATAATGCATTTGCCCTGTTCGCGCAGCTCCTTTAAGAAGTTCACCACAATCCGTTCCGTAATAACATCGAGTCCGTTGGTCGGTTCATCAAAGATAATAATATCCGGGTTATGTACAATGGAAATGACCAGTGAAATCTTCTGTTTCATACCGGTTGACATATCGGCAACCTTAACCTCTGCAAATTTATCAAT
>URAI01000148.1 GCA_900545725.1 uncultured Eubacterium sp. | reverse complement strand
CTACAACCTTTGGTCCTGTCCATCCCTTTGGAGTACGAAGTACAATCATTGGCCACTTTGGTCTTGTGGTATCGTGGTTTTCTCTTGCATTCTTCTGGATCGCCTTGATTTCGTCCATAACGGTATCAAGTGTCTCTGCCATCTTGCGGTGCATGGTCATTGGATCATCGCCCTCTACAAAATATGGTTTCCATCCGCATCCATCAAAGAAATGCTCAAGTTCTTCATGAGAAATACGTGCAAGAATGGTTGGATTACTGATCTTATATCCATTCATATGAAGGATCGGAAGAACCGCTCCATCGCTCTCCGGATTTAAGAACTTATTACACTGCCATGAAGTTGCAAGAGGTCCGGTCTCGGACTCACCGTCTCCCACGATACAGGCAGCAATCAGATCCGGGTTATCAAATACAGCACCGAATGAATGAGCAAGTGAATAACCAAGCTCACCACCCTCGTTGATAGAACCAGGAGTCTCAGGAGCTACATGGCTTGAAATTCCGCCTGGGAATGAGAACTGCTTACATAATTTCTTAAGTCCGTCCATATCCTGACTTACATTAGGATATACTTCACTATATGTACCTTCAAGATATGAATTGGCAACAAAGAAATTACCGCCATGTCCCGGACCTGATATAAGCACCATATCAAGGTCATATTTTTTAATTGCCCTGTTCATATGACAGTATACAAAATTCTGTCCCGGTACTGTTCCCCAGTGTCCAACAATCTTCTTTTTGATATGCTCCGGTTTTAATTCATCCTTAAGTAATGGATTATCAAGCAGATATAACTGAGCTGCTGATAAATAATTAGCTGCTCTCCAATACCCATTCATCTTTTTAAGATAATCATCTGTAAGTGGCTGTTTTTCAATACAATTGTTATCTGTCACCATTTCATACCTCCGATATTTTTCCATAATTAATAAGTCAATGTCATATTAACAATAACTATTATTGCACCCTTAATAAAATTCTGGTATGCAATTTCTTTTGCAAACGAATATAGTATTTACTACAGTTTTACACTTTTATAAATATCATTTGCAAAAGTCATTTATATAATACCATATAATTTTATATTGTCAACATTTTATCAAAATTTATTAATCATATTTCAAAATATCCACCCTGCAGCTATAAAATAATTCCCTCATAAAAAAAGCTGTTGCATTAAGCTGACGCATCCATATATAAATAATAAATATCTATATTATGTATGTGTCTTCTTAATGCAACAGCCTTATATTGTATAATATTGTCTATTATATATCTATTCTCTTAAACTATACTTGCAACATTATATAATTCTATTGTCTTTTAATAATATTATCTTTCTTTTCCTTTATGGGCCTCTCTGCTGTTACTAAACTTCTTTGCATATCCAACAAGCTTATCAGAAGTCTTAACCATCTTCCCTGTAATCTTATTAGAATCTGATACAATGTCAAGAAGTTTTTCAACATTCTTAGCTGTCATATCAGCACTGTTATTGTTCTCATCTGCTGATTCCACAAGCTTATCAATACTTGTTGCGATAACTTCCTTATGTGACTGTAAATCATCAATCTCTGTTCCAATAGACTTGATTGAACCATCTATTGTAACAACTTCTTTACTCATGCTGCCAATAATTCCAACTGTATGCTCAAGCTTCTCCTGCTGCTTTGCAAATGCTTTAGATACACTGTCAGTTATCTCTACGCTTACATTAGAATTAGCTATAAGCTCATTGACAAGCTGGTTAATCTGATCCGTTGATTTTCTGGATTCATCTGCAAGGACTCTTATTTCTTCTGCTACTACAGCAAATCCCTTACCCTGCTCACCGGCTCTTGCCGCCTCAATACTTGCATTAAGAGCAAGGAGATTGGTCTGGCTTGATATTCCTGCAATAATATCTGTTACGCTGCTAATCTGCTGTGCTGACTCATTAGTACGGCCTGTCTGCTCCATAACCTTATTAATTGCTTCATCACTTTCATTACTAATCTCAACTAACTCTGATACAAGCTTATCAACCTCTTTATTAAGCTCATTTAAGACATCTTCGCTATCTGTAAGACACTGTATATTATCAGATATCTGGTCAATAGTCTGACTTATGGCATCTATCTTAGCCTTCATATCATTAGAGGCATCAAGCTGTAATGATGCATTATTAGTAATATTATCTACCGCACTCTTACTGTCATTCATTGATGACTGAATCTGTGATATCATACTTTCAAAATCCTTTGATACAGTCTCCATATCAACAGTTGCCTTCTTAATTCCCTCTATTACTTCTCCAAAGCCTTCTGCTTTACTTGTAATATCTCTTACAAGCATTCCCAAATCATCATCTCTGCCTGCAAGCTTATCTAATTTGTGTGTAACATTATTATCCTTGTTTTCACCACCGCCCAGCGCTACTAACAATGGATGTAGCAATGCCTTAATTAATTCCATTATTCCTGCAAATATTGCTGCAAGTATAATAATTACAAGAATTAATGCAACAAATGTATTAATCACTCCATGCTTTAAAAGTTCAAGCACACCAATAAAACACAGTAAATAAAGACCAAAAAAGGCTGCAATAATGGTAATAAGTGTCTTAATAATCTTTTTACTTCCGTTCTCCATATACTCCTCGTTTCCCGTACTCCTAATATTTAATTGTACGCATATTTTTTATGTATAATTTTACCACATAACCGCCATTTTTTCAATTCGTAATTTGTGATTTGTTGAAAACGGGGTGTAGATGGGGCAGTG
>URAI01000147.1 GCA_900545725.1 uncultured Eubacterium sp. | reverse complement strand
TTATAGGAGCCATTAACTGGGGACTGATTGGATTTTTCAATTTTAATCTTGTATCGTTTCTTTTTGGTTCAATGTCATGGATAAGCAGGATTATATATGCCATTGTCGGCTTATGCGGTCTTTATCTTTTTAGTGCATATGGCCGTATCAGTGACATGAGTCACAGTTCTGCCATATAAAACAGACACATTCTTTAATGCTGCCCGCATAAATAAAACAGGACAGCCGCTTCGTAATATACTACTATAATAGCGGCCGTCCCATTTATTATTGATATATTTCTCTCCATTCCATATCGCCACGTTCTAAAGACTTTATAAGCAATTCAGCCGTCGCAAGATTAGTTGCAAGCGGAATATTATACATATCACACAAATTACATATATTATCCGAATTAGAGTCATGTACAAGAGGATTCTCAACTTCTCTTAAAAATATCACAAGATCTATCTGATTATGTTCTATCTGGGCGCATAACTGCTGGTCTCCACCAAGATGTCCCGCAAGAAATTTATGAATTGACAGGTTAGTTACCTCTTCAATAAGACGCCCTGTCGTACCTGTTGCAAATAACTGATTCTTATTTAAGATTCCTCTATATGCAATACAAAAATTCTGCATTAATTTTTTCTTTGATTCATGTGCAATTAAACCAATGTTCATAGGTACCCTCCATATTTTAAAATTTATCCTCTAAAGTCATCTGCAAATATTTCATCATCACGTTCAACATTTCTCTGAAGTGATACATTTAATACCATACCCATTGACAGATATAAAGTAAGCAGTGATGTCAAACCATAACTGAAAAATGGAAGCGGAAGACCTGTATTAGGCAGAAGTCTTGTTACAACTCCGATATTTAACGCACTCTGGAACGCTATATATCCGGCAGCTCCACAGCATAACAGCCGCCCCGCAAAGTCTTTCGCCTTTACAGCCGCTATTATACACTCTACTACAATCCATGCAAGCAGCAATATCGCAGCACAGCAGCCAACAAATCCGAGTTCTTCTCCTATTACTGCAAATATAAAATCGGTCTGTGCCTCTGCTATATAGTGAGCATTCTTAAGTGATGACGGGTCATCATTATTAAGGCCTTTACCGGTAAGCTGTCCTGAGCCTATCGCCTGTACAGCATTATCCTGCTGGTATGTTCCATCACCATAATTTTCCGGATCGATAAATGCCATAATTCTGTTACGCTGGTAATCCTCTAACAATGTCTGATTAGGATTACTAATATAGATAATTCCGACAGTCGCTATAGGAACTACAATCAACAGTGCAATTCCTATTATTTTATAACTTAATCCGGCACAGAATATTATGGTAAGAATAATAAGTGTTATAAGAATTGTTGTTGACAAATCCGGCTGCATTTCAATAAGTGCCAGTGGAATTATCAGAACAATTCCAAGCACCGCAAGGAACTTAAGGTTATTAATCTCTTTTTTATACATTGAAACAACCTTAGCCGTAAATATTATCATAGCAACCTTGGTAAGCTCCGATGGCTGTATCTGAATACCAGGAAGTCTTATCCATCTTTTTGCGCCATTTACTTCTGTACCTGCAAATTTTACAAGCACAAGAAAGATTATATTAATAAAATATATCAGCCAGTAAAATCTTAGTATCCAGTTATAATCCACAAACGATATAAACAGCATGAGCAAAAATGAAAAGGCAAGTCCTAGACATTGCTTTATTGTAAATGATGAATCTGCACTGTTAATAACTGCTATACCATAACAAGATGTTACCAGCAATAATATTACCAGTCTTATATTGTACGAACGCAGTTTGTATTTCTTAAACATCTCTATCTCCATTCCAAGTTACTTTTGCATATCAACCAGTATTAACTGCCCATTACATTATCCATGTTACACATCTGCCACCGATATATATACGTTATTATAAAGCACCGCATATATATGTAGTAATTATTTATCATTATTCCTAAGATTCTTAATAGGAATATTAGCATATAATGCCGGCACTGTGCCATTATCAGTCTCTGACTCCGTAGATGTAATCTGAATATCAAGACCCTCTGCATCTATGACCATATATTTAGATATAACCTTAATTATATCATTCTTTATCATCTCCATTACCTCCGGAGAGCAGTTAGCTCTATCTGAAACTAATAATAGCTTAAGTCTGTCTTTTGCCACATCGCTAGAGCCTTTTTTCTTAAATAAATCCATTAAGCCCATTTTTTCTCCATTCTTGCGTCATTCTATACGCCATAATTATACAAATGTTTCTTTATTTCTTATCGCTCTTAAATAATGATGAAAGCTTCTTAAAAAAACCACCCTTACCATTAAGGTCAAGAAACGGTACATCTTCTCCAATAATTCTCTTACATATATTCATATATGCCTGTCCGGCAAGACAGTCATCACCAACTAAAGGCTGTCCTTTGTTAGTGGCAACAACTATCCTTTCATCATCAGGAACAGCACCTATTACATTGAGCTGCAATATATCATTAACATCCTCTATTGACATCATATCGCCTCTGTTGACCATATCCATTCTTATCCTGTTGACAATCAGATCCTCATGATCCTTTAAACCATTAGCATCAAGAAGTCCAACAATTCTGTCAGCATCCCTTATTGCCGATACCTCAGGAGTTGTTACAACTAACGCCCTGTCAGCACCTGCTATTGCATTCTGGAATCCCTGCTCAATACCTGCAGGACAATCAAGAATTATGTAATCAAAGCCTTCCGGATCCGCCTTAAGTTCATCTATTACCTTAATCATCTGTTCAGGCGTAACTGCTGATTTATCCCTTGTCTGTGCTGTAGGAAGAAGATA
>URAI01000146.1 GCA_900545725.1 uncultured Eubacterium sp. | reverse complement strand
CATTTCCAGTCTCTTACTTCCGGAAGGTCCATTCCATATTCACTTATATACTGCTTATGTGCTACAAGTGTATCCTTCATCTTCTGGATAAGATATGAACCCTTATTACCGAGCTGAGGAAGTGCATTGACAACAGCCTGTACGAGATGGAATCTGTCTATTTCATTCTGTACTCTCATATCAAATGGAGTTGTTATTGTTCCCTCCTCCTGATATCCGAATACATGAAGATTTCTGTTATGTCTGTAATATGTAAGTTCATGTATAAGTGTAGGATATCCATGGAAAGCAAATATAATCGGCTTATCCTTCGTAAATAATGCATCGTAATCTGTATCTGACAGTCCGTGAGGATGCTGTGAATTAGACTGGAGCTTGAACAAATCTACTACATTTATAAATCTAATCTTAAGCTGTGGAAGATTATCACGTAATATAGTAACTGCTGCAAGAGCTTCAAGAGTTGGTGTCTCACCACAGCCCGCAATTACAACATCAGGCTCTTCTCCCTGGTCATTACTTGCCCATTCCCAGATACCAACGCCCTGCGTACAATGTTTAACCGCCTGTTCCATTGTAAGCCACTGTGGTCTTGGATGCTTGCTTGTCACAAGAACATTTACATAATCACGGCTTCTTATACAATGGTCAAAGCATGATAACAGACAGTTAGTATCCGGTGGAAGATACATTCTTACAACATCTGCTTTCTTATTGGCAATATGGTCAAGAAATCCTGGATCCTGATGTGTGAATCCGTTATGATCCTGCTGCCATACATTAGATGAAAGTATAAGATTTAATGATGCAATGCTCTGTCTCCATGGAAGCTGTGAACATACCTTAAGCCATTTTGCATGCTGTGCTGCCATTGAATCTACTATTCTTATAAATGCTTCATAGCTTGCAAAGAAACCATGACGTCCTGTAAGAAGATATCCTTCAAGCCAGCCCTCACACATATGCTCTGAAAGCATTGAATCCATTACACGTCCGTCTGCAGCAAGAAATTCATCATTAGACTTAAGCTCATTATTCCAGTCTCTGTCAGTAGCCTCGAATACCTTCCCTAATCTGTTAGACATTGTCTCATCAGGTCCGAATATTCTGAAATTCTTTGTTTCTTTATTAAGTTCAAATATATCACGTACAAAGCCACCAAGCTCTATCATATCCTGACCTTCTTTTTCGCCCGGATTATTAACCTCAACAGCATAATCCTTGAAATCAGGAAGTCGTAAATCTCTTAAAAGCTTACCGCCATTAGCATGAGGATTAGCACTTATTCTATGGTCGCCAACGGGTGCAAGAGCCTTAAGCTCTGGTATAAGTCTTCCACTATCATCAAATAATTCTTCTGGTTTATAGCTTAACAGCCAATCCTTAAGAATTTGTAAATGTTCCGGCTTATCCATCATAACAGGAACCTGATGTGCCCTGAAAGTTCCTTCTATTTCTTTGCCATCTACAATCTTAGGTCCGGTCCAGCCCTTTGGTGTCCTAAGTACAATCATTGGCCAGAATGGTCTTTCAAGAGTACATTTTCCACTATTTGCCGCTGCATTTTCTCTTGCTTTTTTCTGGATATCCTTAATCTCTTCTATTACTGTATCAACCGTTTCTGCCATCTTTCTATGCATTGTCATAGGGTCATCACCCTCTACAAAATATGGTTTCCAGCCACAGCCATGGAAGAAGCTTTCAATCTCATCATGCGATATACGTGAAAATATTGTAGGATTACTAATCTTATATCCGTTCAGATGAAGTATTGGAAGAACAGCTCCGTCTGTTACAGGATTTAAAAACTTATTAGAATGCCAGGCTGTTGCAAGAGGACCTGTCTCTGCCTCTCCATCACCTACTATACATGTTGTAATAAGGTCAGGATTATCAAATACTGAGCCAAATGCATGTGCTATTGAATATCCAAGCTCGCCACCTTCATTAATTGACCCCGGTGTTTCCGGTGCTACATGGCTTGAAATACCGCCCGGAAATGAGAACTGCTTACACAGCTTTTTCAATCCGTCCATATCTTCGCTGACATTCGGATAGACCTCACTGTATGTACCCTCTAAGTAAGAGTTGGATACAAAGAAGTTGCCGCCGTGTCCCGGACCTGAAATCAATACCATATCCAGGTCGTACTTTTTAATCGCACGGTTCATGTGGCAGTATACAAAATTCTGTCCCGGAACGGTTCCCCAGTGTCCGACAATCTTTTTCTTGATATGCTCCGGCTTTAACGGTTCGCGAAGCAGTGGATTATCCAGCAGATACAGCTGGGCTGCTGATAAATAGTTTGCCGCTCTCCAGTACGCATTCATTTTTTCAAGGTAAGCATCTGTCAAAGGCTGTTTTTCAACGCATGTCGTTTCTGTGTTCATGTAAATCTTCCTTTCTTCCTGTTGATTTCATTTTAACGTTTTGCAAAATGTTTTTACAAAAGCCATTTACATAATATCACACAACCGTCCAATGTCAATATCTTCTTTTATGAAACTTTTCCGATAAATTTTAGAATTGTGTCACCTGCTGCCTGCACCCGATACGGGATTCTGGGCGGACATCAGGGATAACAGTGTCGTCTTTCCCGCACCGTTTCTTCCTATCAGTCCGTATATCTTACCCGGTTCAAGCTCCAGATTCACATTTTTTAAAACTGTCTTTTCTTTATAGCTTTTTCCTGCATTTTTACAAATCAGATTCTCCATTTACTTTCCCTCCATAATCATCTGCACCAGTTCCTGTTTCGTGATGCCAAGGCTCTGCGCCTCAGCAAGCATGGACGCAATATAGTCCTGATAAAATGCATCTTTTCGTTTTTTTTGAATCACTTCCTTTGCTCCCT
>URAI01000145.1 GCA_900545725.1 uncultured Eubacterium sp. | reverse complement strand
AAATCAATTGAAAAAATGTCTTTGTAACACGGACAAATTTGTGCAATATTTTAAAGTCGCTCATTTATAGATATGAATTAAATATTGGTATGAATTAATTAATATTGATATGAATTGAATATGGATGTTGATTAAATATTAATATCAGTCGTTAAGTTTATTATATAGTTTAATTGATGATTATTTAACGAGTGAGTATTGGAACTGACAGATGGCTTTTAGGGTTGTCTGTCAGTTTCTTTAGTATAATGTTTTTATCTGATTCATGGCATAATGGTAAGATTTATTTTAAGTGTTACGCTTATTTAATTATTTTCAGTAAAACATAAATTATCTTCAAGAAAACATAAATTGCCACAATCCATAAAATATGATATTCTATTAATATCGTTGTAATTATTATTTTACTGAAAAATACGTGGGACAACATACAATTTTTAGAACGGAAGGATTTTAGAATTATGAACGCTAGACGAGCACAGGATTTATTAAGACATATTGTACAGGATGAGGATTATGGTGCAGCCATGATGGATAAGATATCCGTGTCAGAAAGTATATATGTATTGACACAGATATTACCGGATTGTATTAAGAAGGCGGATGAGAAGAATAATGTCAATGATTCAGGATATTTTAACTCAATGCTTAGAAAGTATCGTCCGATTGTTATTGAGAAGATTAAGAATGCTGACCATTTATGGGTTGCATATTGTGATACAACAGGTTATCCATATATGATAGATTCAGATATGATAGTACTGTTTGACTATACTAATCATGTTCAGGTAACTAAGAAACTTGAAGATGCCGGATTTAAGATAAGCTTTGAAAGTGTAGATGCACTGGCATTTAAGAATGAAATAGCACATATGTATAGAAATGGTTATAAGAATATCAGATTTATGGATGGAAAATGTGAGCCATTTACTGTAGCAAGAGAAGAATTATTTGATTACAGTGAATTTTTTGATGATGATTATATGACTAATCCGGGACTTGAGCAGACCATGATTAATTTCTTTCAGGAGTTTAGAAAGCAGGGGAATGTAGAGCCTAGAGCTGATGTATTAAAGAGCAGGGAAGATGCAATGATTGTTGCTATGTCTAATGCTGAATATATGGTGCCATGTGTTAAGGAAGAGACAGAAGAACAGATAGAGATATCACATCCATTTATTGACCTTACAGATAAGATTAAGGATAAGGAAGAGGGGGAGAAGGTTATAGCTGTCCCTGTATTTACAGATGGTTTTGAGATGGATAAATGTTATGAAGGACACCATGAAAATATGCTTTATAAATTCAGCGAGCTTGTAGAGCTGGTAGATGAACTTGGTGCATCAGGAATTATTATTAACTGTCTTGGAATAAGTTATTATATGAAAGCATCAATTATGAAGAAGATAGGTTAATATGTTAATATATCATTAAAATTAAAAAATTTTAGTTAAAATACTGGTATTAAAAAGGTTTAAAGCCTTATTTATACCAGTGTTTTTTTAGTGATAATCCAAAAAAGCTATCTAACATATAATGCATATAATCTAAAGGTTAATACCCGATAATAAAAAGGGACTTCTAAGATGGAATTTTTTTTTATACTTTAACTCAGAACAATAAGATAGGCATATTAGTTATACATGCTCTGTATAACTGCATATTCATACAAGGTATTGGATGATTAAAAGGCATTACATTACAATAATATTGTAAAACAGCATTATAAAGTATCAAAAAGAAATGGAGGATTAGTGATGAAGATTAGATACTGTATATATTGGATATCCTATATGGTGGGAAATAGCAGAATGGCCTGTTAATAATTTTATAAATCATTATTAGTAATAAAAGAATGGTGGAGGTTAGATGAGTATTATATTTACAAAATGTAATTTTTTTAATACATTAAGATTTTTCGTGAAAATTTTAACGACTGTT
Organism: uncultured Eubacterium sp.; assembly: GCA_900545725.1. GTDB lineage: Bacteria > Bacillota > Clostridia > Lachnospirales > Lachnospiraceae > Lachnospira. The sequence continues at coordinate 1,011 of URAI01000145.1, read as the reverse complement.
TTTATATTAATGTCATACTTGCTGTTGTCAGGCTGCGGTAATAATAAATCTGATAATTATAGTAAAGCGGACAATAAGAATAGTACAGTTACAACAGCTGTAGATGATAATACAATTACTGGTGATACTGCAAAGACAGGAACAGAAGATTTAGAAAGTATTGATATTTATGCAGACAATAACTTTGATGTTCCAGATGGGTATCTTGGACAGATTGAGGGAAGACAGTATGGAGAGACTACACAGATAGAATATTATTCAACTGTTGCACATAAGTATAAGCAGGCAGAGATTATACTTCCATATGGATATAATACCAGTCAGACATATCCTGTACTGTATCTTTTACATGGTATGAGCGGTGATTATAGAAACTGGGGTGTCATGGGTGCAGAGTATATTGTCCAGAATGCACATTATGATTATAATACGCCTGACATGATAATAGTATGTCCGACTGTATTTACATCGCAGGAGTATGATTCAGAGGACGGCCTGTCATTTAATGTTCTTACAGCGCAATATGATAAATTCATAGATGAACTTGAAAATAATCTTATGCCTATTATCAATAATAATTATTCAGTAAAGACAGGCAAAGATAATACGGCAATTGCAGGATATTCACTTGGGGGAAGAGAGGCTTCATACATCGGTTTTAAATATCCGACACAATTTGGTTATATAGGTGCTTTTTCTGCAACAAATGGAATATTTAAAGATGAACCGTGGGCAGATGCCGTACTAAAGGATTATGATTATTCAAAATTAAAAGATAATTATAAGCTGTTACTATATCAGGTAGGAACAGAAGACCCATTTATAGATGGTGTAAGAGAATTTAAACAGCTTTTTGATGAACAGCATATTAAATATATGTATTATGAAATGCCGGGAGGACACGAAGGTGCTGTGTGGCAGCATGGTTTATATAACTTTGCAAGACGTTTATTCTATTAAATTGTGATTTGTTGAAATGGGGGGTGTAGTGGGGAAGTGGCGGATTGTATT
>URAI01000144.1 GCA_900545725.1 uncultured Eubacterium sp. | reverse complement strand
CATTGTATAGCACATTTGTTGCACCTAGAACTATTGCAAAGGGTGTATTAGCAGCAGCAATTATTATTGCAATTCTTGTAGTAATGGTTGTTTTAGTATGCTTCTTACAGGATGGAGAGAGAAGAATTCCTGTACAATATTCACAGAAGGTTAGCGGTAGAAAGACTTTCGGTGGTCAGTCTACTAACATTCCTTTAAAGGTTAATACTGCCGGTGTTATGCCAGTCATCTTTGCATCATCACTTATGCAGTTCCCTGTAATTATTGCGCAGTTATTCGGAAAGTCATACGAATGGACAAGATATTTAAGCTCTTCATACTGGTGCAGAGTATCAGCACCTAAGTATTCAATAGGTTTAATATTATATGTAGTATTACTTATAATATTTGCTTACTTCTATACATCTATTACATTCAATCCGATAGAGGTTGCTGATAATCTTAAGAAAGCTGGTGGAGTTATCCCGGGTATAACACCTGGTAAGTCAACCAGTGATTATCTTAATAATATACTTAACTACATCGTATTTGTCGGTGCAGTTGGATTACTCATCATTGCATTAATACCAATTATGTGTACAGGATTCTTTAATGCAAGCGTTTCGTTCGGTGGTACATCCGTTATCATCATCGTTGGTGTAGTACTTGAAACATTAAAGCAGATTGAATCTCAGATGGTTAATCGTTATTATAAGGGATTTTTAAGCGAATAAGCTTATTAGTATTAGAAGACTTGCCTGACAGTAATGTTGGGCGAGTCCTTTGTGTATAAAAGCAAATGAAAGTAAATGAGGTAGACATATGAAGATTATTATGTTAGGAGCTCCAGGAGCTGGTAAGGGAACACAGGCAAAGAAAATCGCTGAGAAGTATTCAATTCCTCACATTTCAACAGGAGATATTTTCAGAGCTAATATTAAGAATAATACAGAACTTGGCAAGAAGGCTAAGACATATATGGATAAGGGTGAACTTGTTCCAGATGAATTAGTTGTAGACCTTATCATGGACAGATTTAAGGATGCTGACTGTGCTAACGGTTATGTATTAGATGGTTTCCCAAGAACAATTCCTCAGGCAGAGGCGCTTGATAAGGCACTCGCTGCTAATAATGAAGCTGTAGATTTCGCTATTAATGTAGAAGTTCCAGATGAAAACATCATTAACAGAATGTCTGGAAGAAGAGCATGTGTAGGTTGTGGTGCAACTTACCATATCCAGTTTAATGCACCTAAGGTTGAAGGTGTATGCGACACTTGTGGAGAAAAGCTCATATTAAGAGATGATGATAAGCCAGAAACTGTTAAGAACAGATTATCTGTATATCATGAGCAGACACAGCCATTGATTGACTACTATTCAAAGAAGGGTGTATTAGCTGAAGTAGATGGTACACAGTCAATGGATGACGTATTTAATGCGATTGTAAATGTTTTAGGAAAGTAGGCTGGTTATGTCTGTAACAGTTAAGTCAAAGCACGAAATAGAATTAATGAGAGAAGCAGGCAGAATTCTTGGAACAGTTCTTAATGAGCTTGAGAAAGAGTGCAAGCCGGGTGTAACAACTTATCACATTAATAAAATCGGCGATGAAATGATAAAAAGCTACGGATGTATACCATCATTTTATGGATATCAGGGATATCCAGCCTCTATATGTGTATCAGTAAATGAAGAGATAGTACACGGTATCCCATCTAAGTCAAGGGTACTTAAGGATGGAGATATAGTAAGTCTTGATGCTGGTGTAATATATAAGGGGTATCATTCAGATGCTGCAAGAACTTATGCTGTAGGTAATATAAGCAAAGAAGCAGCTAAACTGATTGAAGTGACAAGGCAGAGTTTTTTTGAGGGAATAAAGTTTGCTAAAGAAGGTTGTCACTTATATGAAATCTCCAATGCGATTGCAGATTATAATGAGTCATTCGGATATGGCGTTATAAGAGACCTTGTAGGTCATGGTATCGGAACAGAGCTTCACGAAGACCCAGAAATACCGAACTTCAGACAGGAAAGACGTGGAATGAAGTTATATGAAGGTATGACGCTCGCCATAGAACCTATGGTTTCAGCAGGTGACTATAGAGTTAAATGGATGGACGATGACTGGACTGCATCAACTAAGGACAATTCGTTGTCAGCCCATTATGAGAATACAGTGTTGGTAACTAAAGATGGACCAGAGATATTATCACTTGTAGAATAGGATATAAGAATAAATATATCATAGCAGCGGTAAGGTTATCATATTATGATACTACCGTAAAAATGTCAGATTGATAATGTATAAAAATGGTAACAGTTACAGAATACTGAATACAGGGAGGAAGCGGATTGAATAAATATATAGGATGTTTTGCCACATCACTGGCAGGACATGACCATAACAATGTGTATATTATTGTTGATGCAGATGATGAGTATGTATATCTTGCGGATGGAAAACTTAAAAAAGTTGATAATCCCAAAAAGAAAAAATTAAAACATGTTCAGTTAATTAAAAGAACTGACGATACAATAACCGGCAGGATTAATGATAATGCTGCATTAACGAATGAAGATATCAAGTATGCTATTAAAAAGTATATAGCTGATATGTAATAATTTAGCATAAACAATGTAAATCAGAGATTAATTGAGGAGGCAATCAATGTCAAAGGCAGACGTTATAGAAATCGAAGGAAAAGTTGTTGAAAAGTTACCTAATGCATTCTTTAAGGTAGAACTTGAGAATGGACATCAGATTCTTGCAACAATAAGTGGAAAGTTAAGAATGAACTTCATTAGAATTCTTCCAGGAGATAAGGTTACTATTGAACTTTCTCCATATGACCTTACAAAGGGAAGAATTATCTGGAGAGATAAGTAATTAACATTTAAAGTAAAATCTTTCAAAAAGTATCTAAAAAATATTGTAAAGTTTGTGCAATATTTTTTAGAGAAATTTGAAAGTTTTTCTTGCATTTAAAAATATGGCTATGATATAATAGCTAACGAACTTGTCTG
>URAI01000143.1 GCA_900545725.1 uncultured Eubacterium sp. | reverse complement strand
TATTTTGGTATTACCATTTGGATACATAGAATATATGCGGGGAAATATATCTTCGGTCATAGTGTGTTTAAGTGAAGTTATATTATCAGCAAGTCTGCTGTATAGCAATACATTTTCAATATACATAGTTAAAAATAGTGTGTATAGATACTGGTCAACAGTTGGTTTAAAGCTTGTTATGATATTAATGTTTTTTGGGGCTGTACAGACAGATAAGACAGCAGGTAGAGAGAGCGTTAATATAATTATTGTCTTATTGGTTTTAATAAGTTCTGTGATTCTTATTCTGGTATGCAGGATAAAGTATCAGGATAGAATGTTTAGCAGTATGGCAGATTACGAATATGTCAAAGAGAAGCTGCCTGTGTATTCATGGAATACAAGTGGCAGATGAAGGAAAAGTACACTTATAGCGGCATATAAAGCGTAAGAACTAGACAGTATTGCTGCGTATATTAAAAATATAATAGAGGTTATATATGAAAATAGTTATTTCAAATACAGTAAATATGCCAATATATGAACAGGTTGTCAATCAGATAAGGGATGCGGTGATAAATGGTGAGCTTAAGGCGGGGGAAGGCATGCCGTCCATAAGAGTGCTTGCAAAAGAGCTTGCTGTAAGTGTTATTACAACAAAGCGTGCCTACGAGGAGCTGGAAAAGGAAGGCGTTATTGAGTCTGTTCCCGGAAGGGGATTTTATGTATGCGAGCAGAAAAATGACCATTTAAGAGAAAAACAGATGATGAATATAGAAAATCGTATGTCAGGTATTTTAGAGGAATGTGTCAATGCGGGCATGACCTTGGAGGATGTGATTGATATGGTTCGTGTGCTGGGGGAAAAGTGATGGAAGAAATTATAATAAGAATTGAAAATGCAGCGTTAAAGTTAGGAAAGTTTTCTATAAAGCCGGCAATTATAAATATTCCTAAAGGCTATATCGTGGGCATACAGGGAGATAACGGAGCAGGTAAATCAACAATGCTTCGTATGCTTCTTGGGATGTATGATAAAATGCAGGGAAATATTTACATAGATGGCATTGATGTGGTAAAGAACAGAACACAGATAAAAAATATAACAGGCATTGTTTCGCAGGAGAGAACATTTTTTATGGAAGAGGATGCATATGAAAATGAAAGGCTGTATGCACCATTTTATAAAAACTGGAACAGCGGTGAATATCGTAAAATGCTTAAAAATCTGAATATTAATTCAGGCAGAAGCTTAGGAAATCTGTCAACAGGAGAAATGCTTAAGTATCAGCTTGCATTTGCAGCAGCATACAGACCGCAGGTGTTATTACTGGATGAGCCGACTGCCAATCTTGACCCTGTATTCAGAGATGATTTTCTAAAGATATTACAGGAATTCATAGCTGAATATGATATGACTATTCTTATGGCAACACATCTTGATGAAGACATTTCCAAGATAGCTGATTATATTATGGATGTGGAAGAGGGGAGATATTCACTTAGGGAAGGTATATAGAATGATGCAGATATGTGTCATGTAGAATATGCAAAAAATGGCAAAAAGAAACTGTAAAAAATAAGCACAGAAAAGAGGGCGTATATGGATACAGACATAAGAATGCTGCTAAAAGCAGAACGGGAAAACTGGAAAAAGCGTATGGTAAAAGAAACAAAAGGGACATATATAGCTATTTATCTTGGCTTGATTTTTAGTGTATTTATGTCAGCTATGTTTGGTTTTAAGTATGATTATTCATCAGACGATAAGAGGGTTATTATTTCGTTGACAGTATTTATATTTGTTGTATATCAGGGCGTGACTGCATATGTGTCATATGTGAGAGAAAACGGAAGGAGCGTTAATATATTTGAAAAATACAGGTACATACCTGTGGATATATCAGTGTTAAGGCGCATAAAGCTTATATTAACAGCACGTATAGTAGCCCCCTTCGTTATAACAGGGCAGATGGCAGCTATATTTATAAGAGTAATAGATCCGGATAATCAAGGCGGGAGCATGATAGATATAAGTGTCTTTATGCCTTTGATTATAGGCTGCCTGTTTATATTAGAAAAGTTTATTGAATATAGAGTATTAAGCAGGAAGGCAGCATTGCAATAATTAAAATAACTTAAAAACTTTCATTTTAACATTGGCTAAGTTAAAATGAAATAAATTAAGTTAAAAGATAAATAATAAAATTTTAGTATCGTCGGTCAGGTCATGGCTGGCGATATTTTTTATCCCTTATTTCAATTTACGAACACTTTACACAGATTTCTCATACATACGGTATTACATTTTACATACCGTTGTTATTCTGTTAACTGTCAATGAGGTACAGGTAAAGTTGATAACGGATGGTACGTAACATCAGTTATGATTATTAGTCTTGTATCTTGTTGATAAGAAAACAAAACAATAATATGAAGAACAGACTGAAGTTGGGATTGAATAAATCGGACATAAGCAGTCAGAAGGAAAAGTGAGGATGATTATGAGAAAGTTTAATTGGAAAAAGAGTGTAGCTATTGCACTTAGTACAGTATGTATGGTAGGAGCATTAGTTGGTTGTGGAAGTAATAGTGCTTCTTCAGATAACGGAAATGATGGCGCAAAGGCAGAAAAGCTTAGCGGAAGCATAACAGCAGCAGGTTCTTCAGCACTTAAGCCACTTGTAGATGATGCAGCAGATCTTTTTAATGAAAAATATCCAGATGTAAATATCACAATTGATGCAGGTGGATCTGGTGAAGGTCTTAAGCAGGTTTCAGAAGGAACAGTTAATATTGGTAACTCAGATGTAGAAGCAGCAGAAAAGCTTGATGCAACAAAGGCTTCAGCACTTGTAGACCATAAGGTATGTGTTGTAACTATGGCACCTATCGTAAACAAGGATGTAACAGCAGGCGGTGTTAAGAATCTTACAAAGGCACAGCTTACAGATATCTTCACAGGTAAGATTACTAACTGGAAGGAAGTTGGTGGTGCTGATGAAGCAATCGTACTTATAACACGTCCAGAGTCATCTGGTACAAGAGCAACATTTAAGAAGTATGCACTTGATGGTGCAAGCGAAGCATCTAATAAGTCTATGGAAACAGATGATTCAGGTGT
>URAI01000142.1 GCA_900545725.1 uncultured Eubacterium sp. | reverse complement strand
TAAAATTCCCAATACAATCCGCCACTTCCCCACTACACCCCCATTTCAACAAATCGTCAACAAATCACAATTATTGTATATCAGGTGTAAATCCATAGAAGTTCTTATAAAATTCTGTTACACATAATTTATAATAATCATCTGTTACCTTGTCAGAGTGAAGCTTTGAAGCTATAAATATACTTCCAAGAAAACTTGCAGGAACAGGTGAATCCCATGCTTCAATATCATTAGGAAGTTTGTATACATGCTTATTCTTAACTGCCTGACAGTCTGCAAGATTAGCATCATTACATACATCCTCCTCTGAATATGCTGCATCTGCGGCAATTATAATATATTCAGGATTCCATGCCAGTATCTGTTCATATGATACTTCTGACCAGTATGAATCAGTAATATCTGCTGCAACATTTTTTCCACCGGCATTATTAATTAAAGTATCCTGATACATGGCTTTTCCTGTTGTCATTAATAATGAACTGTTACCTGCCATATATACTGATGGTGTATTTTCTCCTGCTATTTTATCCTTTGTATCACTTATAAAGGCTTCAATAGAATTATTCATCGTCTTAGCTCTTCCGGCAATATTACATACCTGTCCAAGCAGGTTTACGCACTCCTCTAAAAGCTGCTGGCTTTCAGGATTAACTGCTATTACAGTAATACCGAGCTCTTCAAGAGATGGAATAACATTCTTTAACTTTGCAGGAATTATAACAACATCAGGCTGTGCTGCAACACAGGCTTCTATATTAAATTCCTTAGCTGTACCCATATTAGGAAGTGAAACTGCCTGTGGTGCTGCAAGCTTATATATCTGTCTTGTATTTGCCTTAGCTTCTATACCAACAAGCTTATCCTTAAGTCCAAGTCCTATAAGAAGACTTGTTGAAATATAATATGAAGAAGCTATTTTTTCAGGTGCCTTTTCAATTGTTACACTTCGTCCTGTCTGGTCTGTAACTGTTAAAGGATAATTAACACTCTCCTGTGCATTATCTGACATTACATCAAATGGTGTTGTTACAGTTTCTTTTGTAGATTTGTCTGTCTGCTGACTATTTGTACTTCCACATGCAACTGTAAACATAACCATCATACATGCAAGAAGCATAGCTGTTAACCGTTTTGTAATTTTCATTTTTTCTTTTTCCTTTACTTATATTTTAATTTCAATGTGAGTTTATCAGAAATATCAGATAAACTCAATATTATATATTCATTAATTTCCCGTCGATTTGCTAATCTATTATTTATAATTTCTTATTGCTGCTGCTGGCTCCTGTTTTTTGCCCATTTTATCAAAGTCAATATTTTCAAATGGAATACCGGAAACAAAGTTATTTAAAGCAAGATTATACTCTGCTTCACTGCATGTATTACCATTAACCTTATATTCAGTTGTGGTAGTATCTACTCCATAATTCGCTATTATTTCGGCATCAAATACCGTATCATATTCTCCTGTGGACTGGTTATACTTATGTACTGTATCAAAATATCCCCCTCCAATATATCCACCACTTATTTTTATATAACCATCAGCGGTAGCAATAGATAAATTAGACCTATAAAACAACTGCTTATCATTACCGGATTTATCTATATAATCCATTGTATATGTCACAGCGCCTTCATCCCATTCACAGAATACTTCCGGTATTCCATCATTATTAACATCCTTTAATACTGTAGAAATGCATTTTGCACTTCCATGTCCCATTGATGTATTATACGATTCTTTCCATGATAACTGTGTATCTTTTCCTGCCTTAAGATCATTATACGCACTATATATGCTATTATAACCACAGTATATTTTCGCAAAATCCTCTGTCTTTCCATACTGTGAAATATACTTATTAAATTCATCTTTTGTATAATTCATATTATCTTCTATGCCATACTGATAATCACATTTAATCTGTTTACCATTTTCATCTTTTTTATACTTATTATATACCATTGTTAATGGATACGATTCAACGCCTGTATCCGATATTTTATAATATTGTGCATACTGTGAATTACTTTCTGAATTGCCATATGCTGAATCCATTCTGATAACGTGGGTATTACGGTTATAATCAGCTCTTCCATCTCTTGAGGCTGCAATAATATCAACAACCTTGCCATCTATAAATGCCATAACCTGTTGTTCCTTGCTCTTATTTTCAAAGATACAGACCGGTGCCGGTGCATTATCATATGGATAAATAAGTGTGCATTTATTATTTCCTGCTTTTTCAGTATATGCTGCCAGTGCTTTTCTTATATACATCTCTTTTTTATCTATTGCCGCATATGCATCTGATATTGAAGAATACTGATATTTTACTGTATTAAGCCCCTCCATTTTTTTCATATGTTCATTGTACCATTTTTCATCTGTAAAATCCTGACCTGATGAATATGTAACACTGCCATCCTCTGCTATTATTTTTATGACTGCCCAGCCTTCTGAACCCAGAACGGTATCCTGACTTCCCAGCATTTTAGTATTACTGTACATATCATTTATATAGCGTGTTTTGTTATCTTTTACCTTGGTATACTGAATTACTACTGTATCACTATCGTAATACAGCTTCGTATCATCCCCCATATCGTATACTTCAACATCGGACTTCTTTTTATTATACGCCAGAAGAATCTCTTTTTTATTATCCTCACTCTTATATGCACAGAGAGGAACATCGCAGCCATTAATATAGAAAAGTGCGCATTTGCCGGACTTAACCTCCTGCTGATATGCCTCTATTGCTGCCTTATCGTAAGTATCCCCAGATACATCCGGAACATTAACTGCCTTATTATCTTTGTTGTCTTTACTATTATTGTCAGAAACTTTATCTGTATCTGATGTATATTTATTATCCTGTACTGCTTCATTAGTCTTACTGCTATTACTTAAATTGCCACTATTATCTATATTATCCTTATTATGTGGAATAAATATAATTGCTGCCGCTATTGCAGCTATTGCCACCACCGCCGCAGATATACCTGTTATCATCAGTTTCTTTCCTGATTTTTTATTATTTACTGAATTATTATTTTCTTTTAAATTGTTGTTTTTTTCTGAATTTTCATCTTTTCCTAAAGCGTTGTTTCTTTCTAAACTACCATTTTCTTCCGATTGCTTCTGTTCAACAATCTCATTATCGACTGGCATTCCACATCCGCCGCAGAACTTAGCCCCTTCCTCCAGTTTCATTCCGCAATTTTTACAGTACATTACATTCTCCATTTCTTTTGTT
>URAI01000141.1 GCA_900545725.1 uncultured Eubacterium sp. | reverse complement strand
TTCCTAACTCAACAGGTGCTGCTAAGGCTATCGGTCTTGTTATCCCAGAACTTAACGGAAAGTTAATCGGAGCTGCTCAGAGAGTTCCAACTCCTACAGGTTCTACAACACTTCTTTTCGCTGTAGTTGATAAGGAAGTTACAGTTGATGAAGTTAATGCAGCTATGAAGGCAGCAGCAACAGAAAGCTTTGGTTATAATGAAGAACTTATCGTATCTAGCGATATCGTAGGTATGAGATTTGGTTCATTATTCGATGCTACACAGACAATGTGTTCTAAGTTACCAGATGGAAAGACTCAGGTAGAAGTTGTTTCTTGGTATGATAACGAAAATTCATACACAAGCCAGATGGTTAGAACAATTAAGTATTTCTCAGAATTAAACTAATTAAAGAATAGTTCTCGGAGGTATATTGGTATCTGAATAGGAATATTCTTTAATATCATATATGTATTTAATATACGATATATGTACATTGTTATATTCCGTAAAATAATTGATACCGTATTCGAAAGAATAAGAATAACCGGAGGAGGTTGGCAATTGCTTAAGCTTTCTCCGGTATTTTTTAAGAAAATTGAATGGAGGATATTCATATGCTTAATAAAAAATCTGTTGATGATATAAATGTAAAAGGAAAAAGAGTATTATGCAGATGCGATTTTAATGTGCCATTAGATGGTGATAGAATTACAGATGAGACTCGTCTTGTTGCAGCTCTTCCAACAATAAAGAAGCTTATAGCTGATGGTGGAAAGGTTATTCTTTGCTCACATCTTGGTAAGCCAAAGGGACCAGATAAGGCATTATCTCTTGCACCAGTAGCTAAGAAGCTTACAGAACTCTTAGGTCAGGAAGTTAAATTCGCAGCCGATGATACAGTTGTAGGTGACAATGCCAAAGCAGCTGTTGAAGCTATGAAAGACGGAGAGGTTATCTTACTTGAAAATACACGTTTCAGACCTGAAGAGACAAAGAATGGTGAAGAATTCTCTAAGGATCTTGCTTCAATATGTGATGTATTTGTTAATGATGCATTTGGTACAGCTCATAGAGCACACTGTTCTAATGTAGGCGTAACAAAGTTCGTTGATACAGCAGTAGTGGGTTATTTAATGCAGAAAGAAATTGATTTCCTTGGAAATGCAGTAAATAATCCTGTAAGACCTTTTGTAGCTATTCTTGGTGGTTCAAAAGTGTCTTCAAAGATTCCTGTAATTAATAACCTTCTTGAAAAGGTTGATACATTAATTATCGGTGGCGGTATGTCTTATACATTCCAGAAGGCTAAAGGCGGTAATGTAGGTCTGTCTTTAGTAGAAGATGATTACCTTGAATATGCTAAGGAAATGATGGAAAAAGCCGAAAAGAAGGGTGTTAAGTTACTTATACCTATTGATACAGTTGTAACTAAAGAATTTAAGAATGATACACCATTTAAGGTTGTAGACGCTGGTTGTCAGGCAGATGATGATATGGGTATGGATATTGGACCTAAGACTTGCGAGCTCTACAAGGATGCTCTTAAGGATGCTAAGACAGTAGTATGGAATGGACCAATGGGTGTATTTGAATTTCCTAACTTCGCTAAGGGAACTATCGCAGTAGCAGAAGAGTTAGCACAGCTTACAGATGCTACTACAATTATCGGTGGTGGTGATTCAGCAGCTGCTGTTAATAACCTTGGATTCGGTGATAAGATGACACATATTTCAACAGGTGGTGGTGCTTCACTTGAGTTCCTTGAAGGTAAGGAGCTTCCAGGTGTTGTAGCTGCTAATGATAAGTAATGTGTTTACTGACATAAACATATAGCTTAAGTAGTTATATTATTATAATTACAGAGCACAATTATCAAAAAGGACCGCATATATTAATATATGTGGTCCTTTTTGTGTAAAAATAGACATAATTTTCGATACAACTTAATACAATATAAGAAGTAGTGATGATAATGGGATATATTATTGTATTTATTTTAAATATTCACAATATTAGTGGCTTTTTTAAAATTTTTATGATATAATTCATATATCTAAATAAGCATTTTTAATAATTATTTTATATATTATTAAGGATGTTATTATAGTTACTGTGCGTGGTTGATATGAATTATGTAGGATAGCAAGGAATTATCGCTGTTAATAATATATTCATAACATTCGACTGAATATTAATCAGTAACATATTGTATGGAGGCGTGGTTTTAGTATGAGAAAGAAGATTGTAGCAGGAAACTGGAAGATGAATATGACTCCAAAGGAAGCAGTGAGGCTTGTAGGTGAGCTCCGTGATAAAGTTTCAGGTAGTGATGTTGATGTTGTATTCTGTGTTCCAGCTATCGACATAATACCAGTTGTTGAAGCAGTGAAAGATACTGATATAAAGGTTGGTGCAGAGAATATGCACTATGAGGAGAAGGGAGCATTTACAGGGGAAATATCACCGGGAATGTTAGTTGACTCAGGAGTATCATATGTTATATTGGGTCACTCTGAGAGAAGACGGTATTTTAACGAGGATGATGAATGTATTAACAGAAAGGTAAGAAAGGCTATCGAATATGGTCTTATACCTATAATCTGCTGTGGTGAAACTATCCAGCAGAGGGAAGAGGGAATAACATTAGAGTTCATAAAGAAGCAGATAAATGCGGCATTTGCACAGGTATCGCCAGAGGATGCAGTTAAGTGCATAGTTGCTTATGAACCTATATGGGCTATTGGTACAGGAAGAGTTGCCACGTCAGCACAGGCCCAGGAAGTATGCGAGGCTATAAGAGGTAATATCAGGGAAATATACGATGATGAGGTAGCATCTAAAGTAAGAATTCTTTATGGTGGTTCAGTTAATGCATCTAATGCAAAAGAACTTTTTGAACAGCCAGATATAGATGGTGGATTGGTTGGAGGCGCAAGCCTTAAGCCAGACTTCTGTAATATTGTTAATTATGAAGCGTTATAATAAGTGTAAAGAAAGAGGACAAGGCTGTAAAGCAGGGAATAACTACAGGGTGGAAGTTCTGTAGTTACTCCCTGCTTTATTTTATTTATCACTAATTGCATATTTCAGATAATTATGCTATTATACAACAGGTGAAATCAGAGGTTGCTATCAGTTATATAAGTTTAGGATTTATGCGTGTATTAAATGAGTATAAGTTTACAGTATAAGTATATAGCGGCTATTTTGGATTATGCTTAAGGCGCATCACATGCGTTAGAATGGAGGATTAATATGAGTAAGAAACCAGTTGTATTAATGGTACTTGATGGTTATGGTTTAAGT
>URAI01000140.1 GCA_900545725.1 uncultured Eubacterium sp. | reverse complement strand
TAATTTCCTCCATAATAAAATATAATTTATAATTTACATATAAATAAAATTAATTATATATCTCATCAAATAATGCACCATCATCAAAATATGTCTTATATGCCCCATTCCAGCCGCCAAAATCATTGATATTTGTAAGTTTCATATTAAGATTAAATACATTTCTATATTCCTTTAATATGTTCTCATCTGATGGTCTGTATCCGTTGTCCGCTGCAAGCCTTTGTGCATCGTCAGAATAAAGATATTCAAGATAATCATGGCTTAACTGTTCTGTCTTATTAAGTGATACATTATCATCGACTATAGCTACACTTGGCTGTGCCAGAATACTGACTGACGGACTTATAATCTCATATTTGTCAGGATAATTCTTAACCGTTGCTATCGCTTCATTTTCCCATGCAATAAGCACATCACCCTTGCCATTTTCAACAAATGTTGTCGTTGAACTTCTCGCACCACTGTCAAGAACCGATACATTGCCATACAGCTTCTTTAAAAAATCTTTCTGTAAGGATATATCAGAATATTTATTCTGCGCATAGCTTAATGCCGCCAGGAAATTCCAACATGCGCCTCCACTGCTTTTCGGATCTGGTGTTATAACCTCTACATCGTCTTTTACAAGGTCATCCCAGTCTTTAATATTCTTTTCATTTCCCTTTCTTACAAGAAATACAATAGTGGATGTATATGGTGATGAGTCCTTGTCAAATTCTTCTATCCAGCCGTCATTAATAAGTCCTGTATTCTGAATCAAAGAAATATCATGTTCAAGTGCCAGTGTAACAACATCAGCATTACAGCCTTCAACCACTGATCTTGCCTGACTTCCTGAGCCTCCATGTGACTGTATTATATTAACCTGCTGTCCTGTTTTATCAGCATAATACTTTTTAAACAGTTCATTGTAGCTTTCATAAAATTCTCTTGTCGGGTCATATGATACATTGGTTATCGTAAGATCATCCCTTACATTACCGCATGCCGAAAGTGTAAGAAACATAAAGCACATAGACATTGCTGTAATCACTTTTAAAGATTTTATTACCGGATTTGTAATTGTTGCGCTTTTAAATGTCATTTTCGTGATAAATATTTTTCTGTCACACATTTTTGTATTAAATATTTTTGTATTAAATATTTTTCCATTATTCATGCAGCCATCTTCATGTACATTCCCACATTGTGTACATATATCATTAGTCGCTTTTTTCCGGTCAGACCTTTTTATCTTAAATCTGCTATGTCTTATTAAATGCTTCACGCTCTTTTCACTTCCTTTCATAAATATAAATAATAATACAAAATTACAATTCAAATAACGACGTTGACAAATATCTCTCTCCTGTATCAGGAAGCAGTAATACTATGTTCTTCTCCTTATTTTCAGGTCTTTTTGCGACCTGTGTTGCTGCACTTATAACGGCACCGGAAGATATTCCAACAAGAAGTCCGTCAGTTGCTGCAACCTTTCTTGTCGTTTCAAATGCATCTTCATTTTCAATTGTTATAATCTCATCTAAAAGTTCCATATCCATAACCTTAGGAATGAAGCCGGCTCCTATTCCCTGAATCTTATGCGGTCCCGGCTTTCCACCTGATAACACTGCCGATGATGCCGGTTCAACTGCTATAATCTTAACATCAGGATTATTCTTCTTAAGTCCTCTTGCAGTACCTGTGATAGTTCCTCCTGTTCCTACAGAAGCTATAAATATATCTACATTACCATCAAGGTCTTCTATAATCTCCTTCGCTGTTGTAGTCTCATGTATTGCCGGATTAGAAGGATTTTCAAACTGCTGTGGTATAAATGCATTACCATATTCAACCTTAAGCTCTTCAGCCTTAGCAATAGCCCCTTTCATTCCAAGTCTTCCCTGTGTAAGTACAACCTTTGCTCCAAGTGCTGTAACAATCTTTCTTCTTTCAACGCTCATGGTATCAGGCATTGTAAGAATAAGCTGTAATCCCTTTGAAGCACATACACCCGCAAGACCAATTCCTGTATTACCGCTTGTAGGTTCTATAATAACTGTCTGTGAATCAATCACTCCCTGCTTTATTCCATCCTCAATCATTGCACCTGCAACCCGGTCCTTAACACTTCCAAGTGGATTAAAATATTCAAGCTTTGCAATTAAATGTACATCTAATTTATTAACATTCTCATAATTACTAAGTTCCAGTAATGGTGTATGTCCGATAAGCTCCGTTATATGCTTCGCTACCTTTGCCATATTAATACCTCACTTTCTAATCTTATTAATCATTCTTCTATAAGTAACCTGAATTATTATTCATCTTATTAATCAACATTCATATGTCGTCATCAATAATATTATTCTAAATTCTGAATGATAAATAAAACATTAAAATCCGACTATTTATATAGGAATTCTTTGAATATGCTATTATAATATACTACTATTCATATTAAATCAATAGGAATTGTTGTATTTAATTAAAAACTTTACATATTTATCCATTAAAGAAAGTTTTTTCCGGATTATTTATCATATAACCATCAAAAATAAATTAGTTTAAATAAATATTAATGTACAAATGGCTGCCACGCTAATAAAAATTTATGCAGAATATGGAATCTACTATATGTATACCTATATCCTGCACAATTTTTAAGTGTGACAGCCACATAACAATTTTTAACTATATTTAATTATTCTGGCAATACTATAAGCTGCCTTTATATTTTAAAAGAAGCTTATCTGTCTCTTCATTAGTAAGACACCTGTTCTGCGTATAGCAAATCCCTGCCGCTTCCTTAAAAAACAGGCTTCTTTTTTCATTATCCTTAATTACTTCTTTCGCCTGTCGTCTTAAATTCTCTAAAAAAATCAATATCTCTTCTATATTATCTGGAATAATCTTTTCTATATCCTTTTTAATAAGCGTTGTTATAACAGGACTGGCACCGCCGCTTGATATTCCTATGTTAAGACTTCCTTTCTGTATCGTTGAAGAAAATATAAAATCACATTTTTCCTTATCATCAACGACATTTACAAGAATATTATTATCATGGCACAGCCTGTATATATATGCATTAACCTCTTCGTCAGGTGTCGCCGCAATCACACAGAACATATTTTTCACATCCTCTGCTTCAAACGCTCTGTGTATACACTCTATCCTGTCAGGATATAATCCGGCAAGTTTATTCACCATATCGGAATATTCCTTTGCAACTATAGTAATCTTACAATTATACGCCACAAGCTTACCAAGCTTATGTGCCGCTACACTGCCTGCACCTACAAGCAGTATCTTCTTATCTTTTATATCAATGTAAAATGGGAAATAAGACATCTTTTATCCTCCTTATAAATTGTGATTTGTTGAAACGGGGGGTGTAGTGGGGAAGTGGCGAATTGTGTTGGGAATTTTAAAACGATGGATGAGTGCTAAGAAA
>URAI01000139.1 GCA_900545725.1 uncultured Eubacterium sp. | reverse complement strand
CAGCAGTAATAGGCCTTTCAGAAGCAGATGTTGATAAATGCATTGCTAAAGGCAGCTTTGATAAAGTTACACCTGCCAATTATAACTGTCCGGGACAGATTGTAATATCAGGTGAAAAGACACAGGTTGGGCAGTGCAGTGTTGCTCTTAAACAGGCAGGAGCCAGAAGAGTAGTAAGCCTTAATGTAAGCGGACCGTTTCATTCGGTTATGTTAAAGGGAGCAGGAGACAAGCTTGGAGCAGTACTTGATAAAGTAAGTATTGGTAAGCTTTCAACTCCGTATGTAGCTAATTATAATGCAGAATATGTATATGAAAGCTCACAGATAAAGGAGCTTTTAACAAAACAGGTATATTCATCGGTAAGATTTGAACAGTCAGTAAGAAAACTTATAAATGACGGAGCAGATACATTTATAGAGATAGGTCCGGGAAAGACGCTTACAGGCTTTGTTAAAAAGACTGCAAGAGATATGAAAAAGGATAATATCAGACTTATTAATATTGAAAATACAGATGATTTAACACAGTTATAAGAAGTCTGTAAAAAATGAACCGTAGCGGGCTGCGGCGATTGTTGATAATGCAGCAGGATTTGCGGGTAAATCTTGAATGTGGTAAAGGAGAAAATATGGAATTATCAGGAAAGACAGCTTTAGTTACCGGAGCAGGAAGAGGTATTGGTGCTGCTATTGCTAAGAAGCTTGCAGATAAAGGCGCTACGGTAGTTATTAATTACAGTGGAAATGATAAGGCAGCACAGGATACTCTTGATGATATAACTGCTGACGGTAATAAAGCTGAGATTTATAAATGCAATGTGGCAGACTATGAAGAAGTAGAGCAGATGATACAATATGTAGTGCAAAAATACAAAAAAATCGACATTTTAATTAATAATGCAGGAATTACCAGGGATGGACTTATAATGAGAATGTCTGAAAAAGATTTTGATGATGTGATAGATGTCAATCTTAAGGGAACATTTAACTGTATCAGACATGTCGCAAGGCAGATGATAAAGCAAAGGTGTGGCCGTATTGTAAATATGTCATCGGTGGTAGGCATAGCAGGAAATGCAGGACAGGTAAATTATGCAGCTTCCAAAGCAGGTGTAATAGGAATTACAAAATCAGCAGCTAAAGAGCTGGCAGCAAGAGGAATTACAGTTAATGCGATTGCACCCGGATATATAGATACAGATATGACAAGGGTGTTATCAGATGATATAAAAGATGGCATTGTAAGTCAGATTCCACTAAAAAGAATGGGACAGGTTTCTGATATTGCTGATGCAGCCGTCTTTCTTGTATCGGACAGGGCATCATATATAACAGGTCAGGTGCTTTCAGTTGATGGCGGCATGAATATGTTATAGATATCATAGAGCAGTTATTTGAAGAATGGAGAAGCTAAATGAGAAGAGTTGTAGTTACAGGTATGGGTGCTATTACACCTATAGGTCTGTCAGTAGATGAATTTTGGAAATCAGTTAAAGCCGGTACGGTTGGAATAGATACGATAACACATTTTGATGCTACAGATTATAAGGCAAAGCTGGCAGCAGAAGTAAAGGACTTTGATGCGAAAAACTATATGGATTTTAAGTCAGCAAAGAGGATGGAAAGATTCAGCCAGTTTGCAGTTGCGGCGGCAAAAGAAGCGATAGAGGATGCAGGACTTGATATTGCAAAAGAAGATGCATATAGAATAGGAACTTCAATCGGTTCAGGCATAGGAAGTCTTGAGGCAATGGAAAGAGAGCATAAAAGACTTCTCGATAAAGGACCTTCAAGAATTAATCCGTTGCTCGTGCCTCTTATGATAACTAATATGGCGGCAGGAAATGTATCTATACAGTATGGACTTAAAGGTAAAAGCATTAATGTTGTAACAGCCTGTGCGACAGGAACTAACAGTATAGGTGAAGCATATAGAAGTATACAGAGTAATGAGGCAGATATATTTGTTGCAGGAGGTACGGAAAGCAGTATAACACCAATAGGAATAGGTGGATTTGCAGCACTTACGGCATTATCAACGGCTACAGATCCTCTAAGGGCATCAATACCATTTGACAGGAACAGAAATGGCTTTGTAATGGGAGAGGGTGCCGGAGTAGTCGTATTAGAGGAGCTTAACCATGCATTAAAAAGAGGTGCAAAGATATATGCAGAGATAACAGGTTATGGCTGTTCGAGTGATGCATATCATATTACTTCACCGCAGGAGGACGGTGAAGGTGCGGCAAGGGCAATGGAGAATGCAATGCAGGAAGCAGAAGTTAATCCGTCAGATATAGATTATATCAATGCGCATGGAACAAGTACACATCATAATGATTTGTTTGAAACGAGAGCAATAAAAAAAGCATTTGGCAAGGATGCCTACAATGTAAAAATAAGTTCGACCAAATCCATGGTAGGACATCTTCTTGGTGCAGCCGGTGCAGTAGAATTTATAACAGCAGTCAAATCAATTAATGACAATTATATACATCCTAACGTTGGTCTTAAAGAAACAGAAGAAGAGATGGATCTTGATTATGTTAAGGATAATGGAATTAACTGTAATGTCGATGTTGTAATGTCTAATTCACTTGGCTTTGGCGGACACAATGCGACATTAATTGTAAGAAAGTATAAATAAAATGCCTGCGGAATGGAGATTAATATGGAATTAAATAATATTTTAAAATTAATTGATGCTGTGTCTGAATCATCACTTAGCAGTTTTTCACTTGAAGACGGACAGGTAAAATTAAATCTTTCTAATGTAAAACCGGCTGAGGCAAAGCAGACGGACAGTCCATATGTGTCTGCCGGGGATAATTTGGTAAATGATGGACAGTCTGGTGGAAATGGTAATATAGCTGTGACAGATAATATTAATGACAAATCAGAGAATCCAAATAGTATTAATGGTATGAATCCGGATAAAAATACATCTGATATATATATAAAGCAGCCACAGGTAAGTTCAGAAAAAGAACAGCCGGCCGCTGGAAATACTAAACAGATTGTATCACCTCTTGTTGGAACATTTTATAATTCAGCATCACCGGATGATGAGCCTATGGTAAATGTAGGCGATACTGTAAAAAAAGGACAGGTAATAGGAATAATAGAAGCAATGAAGCTTATGAATGAAATCGAAAGTGAATATGATGGCGTTGTAAAAGAGATACTTGTTAATAATGAAGACGTAGTTGAATATGGACAGCCATTATTTGTTATTGCATAGCTATATTTTAGGAATATTGAATAAATCGGACAGAAGTTCGTTACAATATTGAACAAACCGGACATGGACACATTATCAAAGTGGAAAAAGCCATTGATGGCAGAAGCGGAATGGGGATTAGTGTGAAAAATAAGCTCGATAGCTTATTTTATCACACGGCTATTTGTGCCGCAGGCGTCACAAAGTAGCCCTTATCGCAGAGCCAAATCTGA
>URAI01000138.1 GCA_900545725.1 uncultured Eubacterium sp. | reverse complement strand
AATCCGCAGAAGCACTGGCAAATATGGACTTACATGAGCTTACTGACTTCATCATTGAAAAAGGAAAGAATCGCTTTCCTGATCCTGATGCAGTAGCCAAAGCCATTCAGAAAGCTGCCCGCAGTTCTTACCGTTTACCCAAGACGGTAAATGACTCTGTTAATCAGGTGCTTTCAATATCCATAACCTCTATGAAGGCATTGGAATCTCAAATCAAAGAGTTCGATAAAGCTATCAAAGCCCTGATGGAACTCTTGCCAAATGTATTGATATCCATTCCAGGTATTGGGCCTGTATATTCAGCCGGTATCATGGCTGAAATCGGAGATATCAATCGTTTTGATAATCAGGCATCGCTTGCTAAATATGCGGGGCTTGCCTGGAAACAACACCAGTCCGGTGGATTTGAAGCCGAAGTTACAAGGCTCATTCCATCAGGCAACCGATTTTTAAAGTATTATCTGTGTGAAGCCGCATTTTCTCTTGTAAGATGCGACAAGAAATACAGCGACTTCTACCACCTCAAATACAAAGAGGTAAACAGATGCCAACACAAACGTGCACTCGCATTAACTGCCCGTAAATTTGTGCGTTTAGTCTTTCGACTGCTGAAAGACAATCGCCTATACTGTCCAGCAAAGTAGATTCCATCTACTTGCTGATGAGCTACGCCCTGCTCATTTTTAAAAATCTGGTCGACAGGGCTTAGGTGGGTGTTTTTTGTCTTCATGAGATATATACAAAAATATATGATTTTTATGTTATTTATCTCTTGACATCACACCGCTGGACTTATTTTCCACACTATTCTTCATCTTCAAGACTTTCTGTATCCTTAAGTCCACCTTGTACAAGATCTACATACAGCTTTCCATCAAGATGGTCTATTTCATGGCACAGACATCTTGCAAGCAGTTCAGTTCCCTCTACAATATATTCTTCCATATCTTCGTTAAGTGCCTTAACCTTAGCATAATTAGGTCGTGTTACCTCTCCGACCTTACCTGGAACTGAAAGACATCCCTCATAACCAGTCTGTTCGCCGCTTGTTTCTAATATAACAGGATTAATAAGCACATATGGGTGGTCGCCACAGTCAATTACAACTATTCTCTTTCTTATTCCAACCTGTGGTGCTGCAAGTCCTACACCCTCTGCCTCATACATTGTATCAAACATATCCTCTATTAACTCTTTAATTCTCGGAGTCATCTCTTTTACTTCTTTAGCCGTTTTTGTTAATATTTCATCTCCAATTGTTCTTACATTTCTTATTGCCATATTTTCCTCCATTATGAATAAATCAAAATCAATCTAGTTAAATTCAAACTGTGTATTCACATTTTTAAAAATGTCTGCATTCTTTGAAATATCTTCTATCTTATCTTTAAAATCTGTCAAAGCTTCATAATCTTGCGCTTTGGCATAGATTAACTTAGTATAGATATCATTAATCTTATATATCCCTGCATTAACCGGATCATATACATTAATCTCACTTCCATGAAATCTGTTGTGGTTATTTTTAATATAATCTGCCGCTGCATCTAAGATTTTCTCATTCTTAGAAGCAATGCTTACTTTAAGCATATTGCTGATTGGCGGATATTCCATAAGTCTTCTGTACGCAATCTCTTCCTCATAGAACGCATTATAATCCTGTGCCTGTGCCGTCTTAATGCTGTAATTGTCAGGCGTATACGTCTGAATCACAACCTCTCCGGGTGTATCACCTCTTCCGGCTCTTCCTGCCGCCTGTGTCAGTAATTGAAATGTTCTCTCTGCTGCCATATAACTTCCTGCATACAAGGACATATCAGCCGCCAGCACTCCTACAAGCGTAACATCAGGAAAATCATGTCCTTTAACAATCATCTGCGTACCAACAAGTATATCTGCCTCGTGATTGGCAAATGCTGAAAGTATCTTTTCATGTCCTTCTTTTCCGGTTGTAGTATCCATATCCATCCTTAATGTGCGTGCAGCGGGATACATCTTCTTAATCACTTCTTCAACCTGCTGCGTTCCTGCCCTGAAACCTGATATATATCTTGAACCACATTTCGGACAAAGATTTACTGACGGCTGCTCATAGCCGCAATAATGACATACAAGCTTACCATTCTTATGAAATGTAAGTGAAATATCACAATGTGGACACTTCATTACATGTCCGCATGACCTGCATGATATAAAACCTGCATAACCTCGTTTATTAAGAAAAAGCATAACCTGTTTGTTATTATTAAGCCGGTCCTCTATCAACGCCTTAAGTCTTCTGCTTAATATGGAGCGGTTGCCGCTTTTTAATTCTTCCCTGAGATCTTCTACATATACCTTAGGAAGCTCATTTCCAAGCGCCCTGTGTGATAAAGTAAACAGCTTATATTCTCCTGTAAGTGCGTGATAATATGTCTCAACAGACGGGGTCGCCGAACCTAGTACGACCGAAGCTTTATGCTCCTTAGCAATATATATGGCTGTTTCTTTCGCATGATATCTCGGTGACTGCTCACTATTATAAGCACTTTCATGCTCTTCATCTATTACTATAAGGCCAATATCTGAAAATGGTGTGAACAAAGCTGAACGCGGACCAATCATTATATCAATCTCACCGCGCATTGCCCTTAAAAACTGGTCATATCTTTCTCCCTTAGACATTCTTGAATTAATTATAGATACTCTGTCACCAAAACGTCTGTAGAATCTTTGTACTGTCTGGAATGTCAGTGCAATTTCAGGGATAAGCATTATTACCTGTTTTTTGTGTGATACGACATGTTCTATCATATCAAGATAACACAGTGTCTTTCCACTTCCCGTCACACCATGTATAAGATAGGTATGTCTGTTCCCATTATCATAATCCTTTATAAATGTATCAACTACATGTTTCTGTTCTGGATTAAGTGTTAATCTTTTTTCAGAATCATCAGTGTTTTTTATAGGATTTCTATATATATTTTCAACTTCTATATCAGCAATTCCCAGCTTTACAAGTGTGTTGACCGTCTGCATGGTAATATTCAGCTTCTCTTTGACAATGGCGCAGTCTATTACCTGCTCCTGCATAAGTGCCTGTAACAGCCTGAGCCTTGCCTTTGCATTTTTCTTCAAAAAAAGTTCAATATATGACTGTGCCTCATGCCTGTCTATTACAAGACGCACAGATTTTTTCTCTTTATGCTTAACCTTTTCTTTGACGGGAATAACAGTCTTTAATGCCTGATTCATCGTAGAGCCGTAATTATGCTTAAGCCATGCTGCAAGCTTAATCATCCTGCTTACAGCCCTAACTTTATCAGGAACTATGCTGTCAATGTATTTAATTTTATCAATATCAAGCTTAGGTTCATTACTAAGCTCAATTACATATCCGGTAATAGTTCTGTTACCACGTCCAAACGGCACATTCACAAGAACACCAACATCAATATCATGCTCCATTTTTTCTGGAACAGCATACTGGAATGTCCTGTCAAGCTGTTCATGTGAAATGTCTACTATAATATCTGCATACATACGACTCCCCATTCCGCAGGCATTTTTAATGCCGGAGGAAGCGCGAGCCAAATGTCAGATTTGGCTCTGCGATAAGTGCTGCTTTGTGACGCCTCCGGCACAAATA
>URAI01000137.1 GCA_900545725.1 uncultured Eubacterium sp. | reverse complement strand
CAACTGAACCTGGAATACAGAATGCCTGAAGACCTTCACCGATAGCTGCAGCAGCCTCTGAAGCCTTTCTTGCGCCCTTCTTAATAGCGATGGCAGCACCTACTGTGTAAGCCCAGCATGCATTTTCAAAACAAATTGGCTGAATACCCTTTACCATATCGTAAACATTTAATCCAGCATCCTTTGTAATCTTTTCAGCTTCTTCAATTGAAGAAATACCGTAGCTGTTTAATACAGCATTAATCTGATCTATTCTTCTTTCATATGATTCAAATAAAGCCATTGTCTGTCTCCTCCTTATTTAACTTCTTCATCTGTTCTAGGGTCAATAATCTTAACTGCATCTGCAACTCTGCCGTACTGACCACAAGCCTTTTCATAAGCTGTATTAGGGTCATCACCCTTCTTGATGAAGTCAGTCATCTTACCAAGACTTACAAACTTATAACCAATGATTTCATTATTCTTATCAAGTGCGATACCTGTAACATATCCTTCAGCCATCTCAAGGTAACGAGGACCCTTCTTAAGAGTTCCGTACATTGTACCAACCTGTGAACGAAGTCCCTTACCAAGATCTTCAAGACCAGCACCAACTGCAAGTCCGCCTTCTGAGAATGCACTCTGTGTTCTACCATAAACAATCTGTAAGAAGAGCTCTCTCATAGCTGTATTAATAGCATCACATACTAAATCAGTATTTAATGCTTCCATAACTGTTAAACCTGGAAGGATCTCTGATGCCATAGCTGCTGAATGTGTCATACCTGAACATCCGATAGTCTCTACTAATGCTTCCTGAATTATACCTTCCTTAACATTAAGTGTAAGCTTACATGCACCCTGCTGTGGAGCACACCAGCCAACACCATGTGTAAAACCTGAAATATCTTCAACTTTCTTATTCTGTACCCATTTTCCTTCTGTAGGCACTGGAGCTGCTCCGTGATGAACGCCCTGTGCTACTGGACACATATTTTCTACTTCCTGTGTGTAAATCATCTTATTACTCCTTTCGTAATTGAAAATGTACTTACAAATCCGTACTTTGATTATTTTCTCACAAACTAATTAAATAGTCAATGTTACCTTGAATATTTTTAAAAGTTTTTTACTGCTTTTTTACAACTTCATTCTTATTCTTATAAATACTTCCTGCTGCAACATATCCTCTTACACTTGACAACGGATAAATATTGCTGTTTCTTCCAACAATTGTTCCCGGATTAAGCACACTTCCACATCCAACCTCAACATTGTCACCCAAAAATGCGCCTATCTTCTTAATTCCTGTATCTATATTAGAATCAGGCCCTTTAATCGTTATAAGCTTCTTATCTGATTTAACATTAGATGTTATTGAACCTGCTCCCATATGTGCCTTATATCCCAAAATCGAATCACCTACATAGTTATAATGTGGAACCTGAACTTTATTAAACAGGATAACATTCTTTAACTCTGTAGAATTACCAACAACAGCTCCCTCTCCGACAATAGCTTTACCTCGTATAAATGCACAATGTCTTACTTCTGCATCCTTGCCGATAATGCATGGACCATTAATATATGCTGTAGGATATACGTTGGCACTCTTAGCAATCCATATATCATCTCCTCTTTTTTCATACTCATCTTCCAAAAGAGTATTACCAAGCTCTATAATAAAATCACCTATCCTGGCAAGTACTTCCCATGGATATGTACAGCCCTCAAACACCTTAGCTGCGATAGTTTCATTAAGGTCAAATAATTCCTTTATTGTTATACTATTATTCACAATATCTCCATTCCACAGACGTTTTTATTATAAAATCATGTCAGTATCTAAAGGACTGAACCCATATAGGCTTACTCAACAGGTGGTTTCAGACCTTTTTACCCACCCATTTGGAATTAAGCCACCCATCCATACCGCCTGCAATATGCATGGATAATAACTGATTATTTATACACTCTACTGTCTAAGTTATATGCTGAAATCTATATTTATGATTTAACAGCTAAACAGTTATATTATTCCACAGTTACAGATTTAGCAAGATTTCTAGGCTTATCAACATCATTTCCCTTAAGTACAGATGTATAATATGCGATTAACTGTAAAGGTACAGCCGCAGCCATAGGTGTAAGCAGTTCATCCACCTTAGGAAGCTTAATTACATAATCTGCAACATCTTCACCAACTTCAAGACCATCATTACATATAAGAATAACCATAGCTCCTCTTGCTTTGACTTCCTTAATATTACTTATAGTCTTTTCTACAAGACAAGTCTGTGTTGCTACAGCTATAACAGGCATTCCCTCTGTGATAAGTGAGATTGTACCATGCTTTAATTCACCTGCCGCATATGATTCTGAATGGATATATGATATTTCTTTAAGCTTAAGGGAACCCTCCATACTTAATGCATAATCAAGTCCTCTTCCTATATACAAAAGACTCTCTGCATTAAGAAGCTTAGAAGCTACAAATGAACAATTATCTTTAAGCTCAAGTGCATCCTTTATAACCTCCGGTATATTTAGCAGCTCCTCTGTGTACTTCTCACACTGTTCCTTTGTAATCTTTCCTGCTGTATATGCAAGTTCAAACGCAATAAGATACATAACTGATATCTGTACCATATACGCCTTAGTGGAAGCAACTGATATCTCCGGACCCGCATGTGTATACACAACCATATCAGCCTCTCTTGCAATGGATGAACCTACTACATTGACAACTGCCATGGTATCTGCTCCAAGCTCTTTAGCAAGTCTTAATACAGCAAGTGTATCTGCCGTCTCACCTGATTGTGATATTACAATAAGCAAATCTTCCTCTGTAATAAGAGGATCTCTGTATCTGAATTCTGATGCGATATCAACAATAACAGGTATCCTTGCCATCTTTTCAATGACATACTTACCTACCATTCCTGCGTGCATCGCAGTACCACAGCCTACTATAAATATCTTCTTATAATTCTTAAGCTTTGCAATATCAATTCCGTCCGATGAAAAATC
This sequence comes from uncultured Eubacterium sp., assembly GCA_900545725.1. GTDB lineage: Bacteria > Bacillota > Clostridia > Lachnospirales > Lachnospiraceae > Lachnospira. Next base: position 693 of record URAI01000137.1, on the reverse strand, counting down.
AGGCATATTATCAACTATTCTTGGACTTACGGTATCTCTTACAACTGCCGGCTGTTCATGTATTTCCTTAAGCATAAAATGCTCATATCCACCCTTTTCAGCTGCATCCACATCCCAGTCAGCCGTATGAATCTCTTTCTTCATATGCTCCTTATGCATATTATAAAAATCAACACTGTCTTTCTTTACAACTGCAATCTCATTCTGCTCTAAAAGACAGTAATCTCTCGTATATTTAATAATCGCCGGTACATCTGATGCTATAAAATTCTCATTTTCACCAATACCAACTATGAGCGGACTGTCTTTTCTTACAGCAAATATTCTGTCAGGATAATCCCTGAACATAATACCTAATGCATACGAACCTTTAATCTCTGATAACACCTTAATAATTGTATCAACAGGATCATCAACATAATAATAATCAAGAAGCTTTGCTACTGTTTCTGTATCTGTTTCACTTACAAAACTATATCCCTCATCTATAAGAAAATCCTTTATCTGCTTATAATTCTCAATGATACCATTATGTACAATAGTAACTCTCTTATTGCCATGAGGATGTGAATTAATATCTGATGGTTCTCCATGTGTTGCCCATCTTGTATGACCTATTCCACAATGTCCCTGCGGCTTTCCCTCCTGCTGCATCTTTTCTACAAGATTAAGGAGTCTTCCTTTACATTTTTC
>URAI01000136.1 GCA_900545725.1 uncultured Eubacterium sp. | reverse complement strand
GACATTTGGCTCGCGATTCCTCCGGCATTAAAAATGCCTGCGGAATGGAGATTAGTATGAGAGTTATAGGAATTACAGGGGGTGTGGGTTCTGGTAAGAGTACAGTGCTCAAACTTTTAAAAGAAAGATTTAATGCATATATTCTTATGGCGGATGATATTGCTAAGGATACCATGAATAGAGGTAATGCAGGATATGAACAGGTTATAGAAATGTTTGGTGATGGTATCCTATGTGAAGATAAAAGCATAGACAGAAAGGCACTTGCACAGATAGTATTTAATAATCCTAATAAGAGAATGGTACTTAATAGTATTATACATCCTCTTGTGAAGAAGATTATACTCAACAAGATTAATGAATTAAGGATTGCAGGGACATATGAGTATGTATTTGTTGAGGCGGCACTGCTTATTGAAGACCACTATGATATTATATGTGATGAGCTGTGGTATATATATGTACCACAGGATATAAGAAGGCGCAGGTTAAAGGAGAGCAGAGGATATTCCGATGAAAAGATTGACAGTGTATTTAAAAGTCAGCTTACAAAGCAGGAGTATGAGAAAGCCTGTGTTAATACGATAGATAACAGTAAAGATATTGAGTATACAATGAGACAGATTGAGAGTCTGTTGGATTAAATGTTTTAATAAAATGGAATAAGGTCAAAAGCTTACACATAATTATGGAAAGGCCGCAGACCTTTAAATAACATAGTATTATAAAATATTCCGCTATAACGTGCGGAAATGGAGGAACGTTGTGGAAAATAGGACATCCGTAAAGGAAGATTTAGTATTTGGCCTTGATATAGGAACCAGAAGTATAGTCGGCGTTGTAGGATATATGGACAGAGCCGGTTTTCATGTTATTGCCATGGCGCAGAAAGAACATGATACAAGGGCGATGCTTGACGGACAGATACATGATATATATAAGGTCGGAGATACGATAAGATTTGTAAAAAATGACCTTGAAAGACAACTGGACAGGCAGCTTACAGATGTATGTATTGCGGCGGCTGGACGTGTGCTTAGGACCGTTAATGCGACGGCAGAGTATGAGTTTGAAGAAGAGACAAGAGTAACTCAGGAACATATATATTCACTTAATCTTCTTGCAGTTGAAAAGGCACATATGCAGATTAATTCATCGGAAAGTAATATCCAGTTTTATTGTGTTGGCAATACACCGATAAAGTATAAGTTAAATGAGTTTGACATAACTAACCTTGAGGGACATAAAGCTAATAAGATAGCAGTTGAGCTTATTGCAACCTTTCTTCCTGATGAAGTAGTTGATGGCTTATATGAAGCGGTTGAATATGCAGGACTTCAGGTTGCAAGTCTTACATTAGAGCCAATTGCTGCCATGAATATTGCGATACCGCAGCAGTACAGACTTCTTAATATCGGACTTATAGATGTGGGTGCCGGAACGTCGGATATATGTCTTACTAAGGATGGAAGTATAATTGCATATGGAATGATACCACTTGCAGGAGATGAGATAACAGAGGTTATTGCAAAGAATTATCTCGTTGATTTTAATACGGCAGAAAAGATTAAGATGGCTGCTAGTAGTGATGAACCTGTAGTATTTAAAGATATAATGGGACTTGAACAGACGATATCCGTAGATGAGATTTTAAAGATTGCCGATAACTCTGTCGATACCATGGCTAAAAATACAGCAGATAAGATAATTGAACTTAATGGCGGTAAGCCTGTTAATGCTGTATTCGTTGTAGGCGGTGGCGGCAAGATAACCGGATATACAGATAAGATTGCCGACTATCTAGGCATTGCAAGACAGAGGGTTGCAGTAAGAGGTCCCGAGGTTCTTACGACAGTTGATTTTATGGTTGACAATTTCAAGAAGGATTCTTTATATGTAACACCGATTGGTATATGTACTAATTATTATACACAGAAGAATAATTTTATATTTGTAAATGTTAATAATGAGCGTATAAAGTTATATGATAACAGTCATCTTACCGTAGTTGATGCTGTAATGCAGATAGGTTTTCCTAATGAAAGACTTTTCCCAAGGAGAGGAAAGGAGCTTGAATTTACGGTTAATGGAAAGACTCATCTTGTAAGAGGAACACCGGGTGAGGGTGCAATTGTAACTCTCAATGGTAAACCTGCCAATCTTAATTCAGAGATTGAACAGAATGATATAATCGAGGTAACGGAATCGACAATTGGTGAGCCGGCTAAGATGTCAGTAGGACAGCTTGATGAGTATAAGTCTACAATAGAATTTATCGTCAATGGAAAGAATATCCTATGTCCTAAGTTTGCTTATGTAAATGGTGAGCTTCGTTCAGAATTCTATGATATAGAAAGCGGCGACGATATAAGAATGGAGAATTATTATACTGTTAAGCAGTTATTTGAATTTCTTGATTATGACATAACGGATTATAATGTGTATGTCAACAATGAGCTTGCCGGAATGGATACAAAAGTATATGAGAATTTCAGCGTAAGAACTAATGCTGTAAGTGAAGAAGGTTATAAGGATGCCGCACAGATAGCGGCAGAGGCTGGAAGTTATGATAACGATGAATATCAGGATGATGATATAATGTCACTTGAGCTTGAAGAGGTTGATATTACAGATACAGCAAATGATAATAAGTCAGAGGTTGTATCAGCAGATAATAGCGTACATACTTCTGTAAATGGAATAGAAAATAATATCAAACAATCAGACAATTTAAATGACAGTTCAGACAGTGCTTCTATACATATGCCAGGTGAAGATATATCGTCTTCAACACAGGAGTCTGAAAGCGGTCAGGCAGCAGATACAGCTTCTTTAAAGAAGGGCAGCAGGGATGTTGTTATACTTGTAAACCATCAGCCGGTCAGAATGACAGGTAAAAGTGATTATGTATTAGTTGATTTATTTGATTTTTACAGCTTTGATTTATCTAAACCAAAGGGAGATATAGTAATTAAGCTTAATGGTTCAACCTGTGATTACATGTCGCCTGTACATGATGGTGATGTTGTTGATATATACTGGGAGGGCTTAAAATAATGAGAATGATGTCCATTGCAAGTGGAAGCAGCGGTAATTGTATTTACATAGGTTCAGATAATACACATATTCTTATAGATGCAGGTGTCAGCCGTAAAAAAATCACAGAGGGACTTAAAATGGCAGATTTGAGCATGTCAGATATATCAGCAATATTTGTTACACATGAGCATATAGACCATACAAAAGGAATCGGAGTAATCTCAAGAAAAGACCATACTAAGGTGTATTCAACACAGGGAACTATTGATGGAATATTTGAAACCACATCACTTGGAAGTATGGAGCCAGAACTTTTTACACCGATATTACCAGACTGTGATATACAGATTAATGACCTTAATATACATTCGTTTTCGGTATCGCACGATGCCAATGATCCGGTTGCATATACTGTTACCTGTGGAAACAGTAAAGCCGGAGTTATAACGGATTTGGGATATTTTAATGATTATATAGTTGATAATCTTAAAGGATGTCAGTCGATGTTAGTTGAAGCTAATCATGACGTTAATCTGTTACAGGTAGGAAGTTATCCTTATTATCTTAAGCAGAGAATACTTGGAAAGAAAGGACATCTGTCCAACGAATCTTCCGGACAGCTTATTAACTGTCTTCTTAATGATGATGTTAAGAATATAATGTTAGGTCATTTAAGTCTTGAGAATAATTATGATAAGCTAGCATATGAAACAGTCAGATTAGAGATTGACTCAAGTGATAATAATTATAAATCCAATGACTTTAATATAGAGGTCGCAAAGCGCAGTGAACCAACGAGGATTATACAGTTATAATTTGAGATTTGTTGAAAACGGGGTGTAGATGGGGCAGTGTCGGTTTTTGTTGTATATTTTGAAACGATGGATAAATACTAAGAAGTTCTACGG
>URAI01000135.1 GCA_900545725.1 uncultured Eubacterium sp. | reverse complement strand
TAGCGATAGAAAAAGGTATATTAAAGGAATTTTTAATCAGACACAGTGCGGAGGTGAGGAATATGCTTACATTAGAATATAATGAGGAAGTCGCAAAAAGAGTGGAAAGAGAAGAGGCAATGGAAGAGGGAAGAGCTGCTGGAAGACTTGAAGGAAGACTTGAGGGCGAACGTAAAGAAAGACGTAAGGCAGAAGAAGCCAGAAAATTATTGATTATAAATAATTTACGAAAAGGAAGACCATGCGATATTGTGGCGGAATTTTTAGATGTACCAATAGAAGAAGTAGAAAAAATTAAAGATAGTATGCAGATTGATTAGCATTACAATTAATAACCGGTATTAGTTAGGTGAATATACAATTGAATAATGAGATGAAGTGGCTATTACAGATTTATAATGATTTGTAATAGTCACTTTTTATTTTATCGTTTACAGATGCCCTGTAATATAAATAGAAAATTCACAGGTTATTTATCGTTTTTGTTTCGTAAAAAACAGTTACCGGTAATGCTGCATTTTATTAATAAAAGAGAATATTCTCAGGTTTATGTATTTTACATTTTAATATATTGACAGTTGTTTTTTTTTGATAGTATATAATACTGTTGCACGGAATAATTGTTATTCAAATGTAAGTCTGATGCTAGGGGGCAAGTTATGCACTAATAAGCAGATTATGCAGGATAATACATTTGTTATGTGAATAACAGATATATTCGTCAAATATATACAAGGAGAAAGACATATGAAAAAAACAATGTTAAAAGCCGTAACTCTTACGGCAACTGCAGCAATGTTGATGGGTACATTATCATTTACTGCAACAGGAGTACTTGCAGGGGAAAAATATCCTGTGATAGCAACTTACAATGAATTAGATACTACACAGTCAGGTGTATATGATAAATCAGAAGTATTAACACCTGAAAGTAATGTATCAGAGGAGGTTCAAGAAGAAGTTCAGACAGATACATATGACTTAGAGACAGTTACACCCGATGTTCCGGAACTGGATAAAGACAATGCCCAGATGTCAGGCAAGTGGGGAACTTGTGATTGGAATATTGATGATGATGGAGTGCTGACTATTAGTGGTGGTGTTGGTGGACATGCTAATCCTGATAATTTTTCAGTATGGTATAAATATAGTAATGAGATAAAGAAAATAAATATAGAAGATAAAATAACGTTTGAAAAGAATCCTGAGGGAGTTTTAAATAATTTGAATTGTCTTTTTAGAGATTTAAAGAACCTGGAAGAAATTAATGGATTAGAAAATTTAGACATTTCAAATATAGATACAATAATAGGTATGTTTAAAGGTTGTGCAAGTCTAAAATCATTAGATGTGAGTAGTTTTAATACTTCAAATGTAGGACGTATGAATGGTGTGTTTTCTGGTTGCAGTAGTTTAACGTCATTAGATGTGAGTAACTTTGATACTTCAAATGTAGGTGACATGCTTGGTATGTTTGCTGGTTGTAGTAACTTGACATCATTAGACTTGAGTAATTTTGATTTAAGTGGTATTGGTGGGTTTGACTCAATAACCTATATTAAAGGTTTTTTTTCTGATACAGTAAAAGAAGTCACTATGCCTAACAATTTCGGTTCGATAAGAAAAGAATATATTATAAGAGATGTTATAGAATGTATGGGCGACGTATCATGGACTGATAAGACAGCAAATGTTAAATACGATGGCAAACCAGATACACTTATCGAAGGTCACAGATATGTAGTGACAGGCAGTACATATGACAAAGCAGATGATGCGGATAATACCAATAAAGACAATACAGGCAAAGATGATTCTAACAACAATAATGTAAATAAAGATGATTCTAATAAGAACAACAGCAATAACACTAATAAAGATAACTCTGATAAGAATAACAGCAATAATACAAATAATGATGCCAATAAGAACAATAACAACAGTAGTAATAACGCCAATAATGTAGCAGCTAACAAGAATGGTGTATTACAGGGAGAGGATGGCAACTGGTATTATTATGTAAATGGTGATGTTAATACAGGCTATAATGGACTTGCCGCAAATGAAGCCGGCTGGTGGAAGATTACCAATGGTATGGTTGACTTCGGTTTCAATGGACTCGCATATGATGAGAAAGTCGGCTGGTGGAAAGTAGTAAACGGAGCAATAGACTTCGGCTATTCTGGTCTTGCATATGACGAGAATGTAGGCTGGTGGAAGGTAGTAAACGGAACAATAGATTTCGGTTATACAGGACTTGCATACGATGAAAATGTAGGCTGGTGGAAAGTAGTAGGCGGAGCAATAGACTTCGGCTATACAGGACTTGCATATGATGAAAATGTAGGCTGGTGGAAAGTAGTAAACGGAGCAATAGACTTCAGTTACACAGGACTTGTATACGATGAAAACGTAGGCTGGTGGAAGGTAGTAAATGGAGCAATAGATTTCGGCTATACTGGTCTTGCATATGACGAGAATGTAGGATGGTGGTATGTAAGCAATGGAGCAATTGACTTTACATACACAGGTACAGCAGCTAATGAATATGGCACATGGAATGTAGTTGGTGGTCAGTTAGTTTTCTAAGATACATATTATTTATAATCTTATGTAATTCATTATGTTTAACAACGCATAAATGAGTAGATTTATATTTGCACATTTATAACTATAACTAATAAATTTAAAAAAGTGGCTATTACATATCTGGCAGAATATGAATGTGATAGTCACTTTTTTGATAGAAAAATATTTAAAAACAAAGGAGAAAAGTTATGATATCAAGAGAAAAGTCATTTCGTATGATAAAGGCATTATCACAGCGTACATGGGTACATCTTCCGAAGCTTATGGAATGTATTCCGGCCACAGCAGTAGCCGGAAAAATTCTGGGAGAGTTAATACAGATATATGAGGAAGCAAAAGAATTGGGACAGACTCAGGAAGAACAGGCAGCAAAAGTGAATCAACTGATAGAGAAGTGTGGCGGTGAAGCACAATTTAAAAAGAAAGTTCGTGAAGAATTAAAAGCCGAGCGTAACCCTAAAAACCCAGCCTATATTAATTGTGTTATTTTTGAAGTAAACGCAGATGATAGCCTTTCAGAAGCGGAACAACAAAAGCTGACTGATACCTTAACCGGTGATTTAGAACCTGAAAATACTAATATTGAAAGATTCGTAAGTGAGTTCAGGGAAGATTATTTCGGAGATAATTATGATGCCTGTGAAAATGCCATTGAGACAGGTGAAGACTATATTGCATTTAATTTTGATGATATGTCAGACCATACTTACGATGAAAATGACCTTAAGATAATATGCGATATGTTAAATCAGATTGTGGGCAGAACTGTTTTTAATGAATATGAAGGTTATGGTACTGATAACTCATGTTAGTATTAGAGAATATTTTATATATTAATAGTATATTTTGTATTGATATTGAATCATATCATGTGTATACTAATAATATATAAAATAAATATACATGAGGGGATGACAATTGGATAAGAAAAGCATAACTAATAAAAAGTATAAAGATACGGTATTCAGATTATTATTCAATAATAAAAAAGAAGCATTGGGATTATACAATAACTTATATGATACCGATTACACAGATGAATCGTTAATTGAGATAGTAACTCTTGAAGACGTGTTGTTTACACCAAGAAAGAATGATATAGCATTTACCATGAATGGAAGATTTATGGTATTATTAGAGCATCAGTCAACAATCAATGAGAATATGCCATTGAGATTTTTAATATATATAGCAAGGCTATATGAAAAGATAATAGATGTCGATAATATATATAGAAAGAAGCTTATAAAGATACCGACACCTGAATTTACAGTATTATATAATGGCAGTGATGACCTGATAAAGGATGGCAAGAAGGTAACGGAACTTGAACTTAGATTATCGGATGCGTTTAAGGAAGAAGATGTACAGCTTGAATTAAAGGTCAAAGTAATAGATATAAGATATCCATCACATAATAAAGCTGTAACGAAATCCGATACATTGGGACAATACAGCCGCTTTATACAGATAGTAGAAGACTGTAAGAAGCAGGAAAAGAATCTTGATAAGGCAA
>URAI01000134.1 GCA_900545725.1 uncultured Eubacterium sp. | reverse complement strand
GAACTGTCGTTCAAGAAGCGTCCCTCGCTTTCAGCTCGGTCAATCACAATTTATAAAAAATGTTTATCGAGCCTTTGTTTATCTAACTCTTCCCCAATTATGATTATAACTTCCTGTCCTTTATCTATCGGTTCTATTCTTATCTCATTGTGAGTGGCATTTAATTGAATCCAGCTATTATCGGATATTTTCATAAATCCCTTGACCCTGAATATATTTCCACATTTCTTATCATCCATAACTTCTTTTATAATTTTTTGCAGCTCATCCTTAGTAAACTTCTTATTCATATAATATACCGACTGGAAGCCTTCATCATCCTGTGAAAAGAGTTTTGTATAATTTTCCATAACATAGCCGCTGTTTAATATCTTTTCATAATCTTTTTCTGTAAATGTATCCCAGTCTTTACATATAATTTCTTTATCGAGGACACGACTGCATCGGACATTTTTAAGTGCATTATTAAGGTGGACTATTGTATTGTCAATATCACTCTTATCTGCCTCTTTCGTTCTGCTTAAAATAACACTTCCGGCATCTGCAAGCTGGCATGCCAGCATATAATCTGAATGAACAGACATGTCATTATCAAGCTTAGAATCTACAATTGTAATTACATTACCAATCTCATACCAGTTATCAAGCGGTTCTTCATGTAATACGTCAAAAAATTCATCTACATCGTATATTCCCGACGGCTCTACAATTACCCTGTCATAACCGCACATTCCCATGGAAATAAGCTTCGTCTTAAAACGCCTTCTATGGCAGTCATAATCACAGCCGCCAGCAACCATTTCAAGTTCACAATTATCTCCAGACATATCCTGCAAAAGCATCATATCAACGTTGACAGCACCATAATCATTTTCTAATATACCAATACTTAAGCCTTTATCCATAAGATATTCTGCATATTTTCTTATAAATGTAGTCTTTCCCGCACCAAGAAAGCCTGTTATTAAATCTATCTTTACCATATATGATTACCTCGTTTCCAGCCATTTTTTATCATTCTAAATCATATTTTAACATCATATTAAATCATCAATACAATTAGAAAACAGCTATAATTTTCTAATCTATAATATAATTTATTTTATCACTATCCAAAAAAAACGTACAGTCTTAATGAATACTCATTAAAACTATACGTTTTTCATAATAACTAAGCTATCACATTATATATATTATGTTTTGCACCATCCGTAAGTATATATAACAATGTGATACTTAATACTATACTATAAATAAGCAAATAGCACCAAAACAATCTCCTGTTGTCCGTGCCCTGAATACATTGCGTCAAATTAATTGAAAAAATATCTTTATAACACGGACAAATTTGTGTATTATTTTAAATTTGCTCATTCATAGTACCATATTTAATATTTTGCAAAAGCATCTTACTATGATAAAAATACCAGTTATTTTATTAGATATATTGTCTGCTATATTACTGATACTTATGCTCTGTTACAGATATCTGAGACTTCCTCAACAAATCTTCTGTGGATATTAAGGTTATCGTCGAGTTCAGGATGGAATGCAAATGCATACTGGTTCTTATACTTTACACCGACAATCTTTTCATCTACCTTAGCAAGTACATCTACGCCATCTGATACCTCTGATATATAAGGTGCTCTTATAAATGTCATAGGAACTTCCCCTATACCCTTGACATAATCAGTTGTATGAAAGCTTCCAAGCTGTCTGCCATATGCATTACGCTTAACAGTTACAGGCATTGTTGAAAGGTGCTTAGTATCATCACCTTCAATATTATCTGCAAGAAGAATCATCCCTGCACAGGTTGCAAGAACCGGCATACCATTATCTATCTGTGACTTTATAGTATCATACATACCACTTTCTTTAAGTAACTTCCCCTGCACCGTACTTTCTCCGCCCGGAAGTACAAGTGCATCATAATTATTTTCAAGATCCTTTGCATTTCTTAATTCAACACAGTCTACACCAAGCCTGTTAAGTACATTTTCATGCTCTATAAATGCCCCCTGTAATGCTAATACTCCAACTACCATTACTTGCCTCTTTCTGCCATCAGTAAAGCTATCTCCTGCTCATTTATTCCTACCATAGCTTCACCGAGGTCTTCTGACAAATGTGCGATAAGCCCGGCATCATTATAATTAGTTACAGCCTGTACAATAGCTGATGCTCTCTTCTTAGGGTTGCCTGACTTAAAGATACCCGAACCTACAAATACTCCTTCTGCACCAAGCTGCATCATAAGTGATGCATCAGCCGGTGTAGCAACTCCGCCTGCTGCAAAATTAACAACAGGTAATTTATGGTTCTCATGTACATACTGCACAAGGTCATATGGAACCTGTAACTGCTTGGCTGCCTCAAAGAGTTCGTCCTCTCTCATGCTTACAAGCTTTGCAATCTCACTGTTCATCTTTCTCATATGTCTTACAGCCTGAACAACATCACCTGTACCCGGTTCACCCTTAGTTCTTATCATTGAAGCACCTTCATTAATTCTTCTTAATGCTTCTCCCAGGTCCTTGGCTCCACATACAAATGGTACTTTAAATTCTCTCTTATTAATATGATATACATCGTCTGCCGGTGATAATACTTCACTTTCATCTATGTAATCAATCTCTATTGCCTGTAATATCTGTGCTTCTGCAAAATGTCCTATTCTGCACTTAGCCATTACAGGAATTGAAACAGCTTCCTGTATCCCCTTAATCATCTTAGGGTCGCTCATTCTTGATACGCCGCCTGCCGCTCTTATATCAGCCGGTATTCTCTCAAGTGCCATAACAGCACATGCTCCTGCTTCCTGAGCTATTTCTGCCTGTTCAGGTGTTGTTACATCCATAATAACTCCACCCTTTAACATCTGTGCAAGCTCTTTATTTAACTGATATCTTTCTGCATTTGAATTACCCATATTCTTATATTCATCCTTTCACATCATCTGATTGGCTGCATCTAGTATAATGTAATATTTTTAACTACTATAAATATTCTAAATACAGTCTTTTAACTGATGTCTAGGATTATATGCGATTTGTGGCATTATTAAAATATTCAATTTTCATTTATTTAGCAATGTCAGTTTGTGCCATTTCATTTTAAAAAACAAAATCTGGCATTATATTTTTTATAAAACTGGATATATCCAGCAATATCAATATGGTCAGTTTTTATTGACATCATTTTTTAATAACCGGTATATTGCCGAAGTGAGAGGAACACCTATTAACATTCCTGCAATACCCATAATTCCGCCACCGACAGTAACTGCTGCAAGCACCCATATTCCCGGAAGTCCGATTGATGAACCTACAACTCTTGGATATATGAGATTACCTTCTATCTGCTGTAAAATCACAAGATATATAAGAAAAATAACCGACTGGACAGGAGACACCGTAAATATCATCAGTGCACCAACTGTTGCCCCTATATACGCTCCCGCTATAGGTATCAGTGCTGTGAAACCTATAAGACAGCCTGTCATCACAGCATAAGGAAGCCTTAATATCAACATTCCAAGCATACATAGCGTTCCAAGTATTACAGCTTCAATACACTGACCTGTTATAAAGCTTGTAAAGGATGTATCAAGTACTCCCAATACATAGAACAGCTTGTCTGTCAACCTGTCTGGCAGATATCTTCTAAAAAGTCTTTCAAACTGATCAGCGAGTTTTTCCTTTCCATATAACAGATATATTGAAAATATCAGCGCTACAAAAAACGTGACCGTTCCTGATATAATTGATGAAACTATCCCGGTTGCAACCCCCATTGCGCCACCAAGCCCATTTAACAGAAAATCTGCTGATTTAACAACAGTCTCCCTGATATCAAAGCCGTTATTATTAAGCAATCCTCCTATATCAATCTGTAATAATGAATTAATGTCAACTCTTGTTTCAAGCCATTTAACAGCAGAATCAATAGCATGTGGCATTTTATCAATCAGAATATTAATACAGCCTATAAGCTCCGGTATTATCATTCTAAAGATAAGAACGACTATTATTACGATACTTAAATATGCAAGTATCATGCAAACCGGACGTTTAAGGCTTTTTTTCTTTTTGGTTCCTTGCCAGCCAAGCTTTTGTGGTATACTCTCATAAAATGACATAAGAATATTAACAGCATATGCCATTATACAACCAATAATAAGTGGCATAACTGAATGTAATACACCTGTTGCAAAATTTGCAAAACCACTCCAGTAATTAATAAGAGCATACATTATAACGACTGTAATTGTTGCCCTTATACACGTTTTCCATTTTAATTCCATACATAACTCCATTCATAATATTATATTTTTAAAACAAATGCATTTTACATAAAAAATAACAGCTGTGACCTATTATTTTTTTGCAAATTCAGAATAATTTAATAATACTACTAAAACCTTTATTCGTCTAATTAAAAAAATTTAATAATATTAATATCAATATTAATCTCCATTCCGCAGGCATTTTTAATGCCGGAGGAATCGCGAGCCAAAT
>URAI01000133.1 GCA_900545725.1 uncultured Eubacterium sp. | reverse complement strand
AATACAGACACCGACAGCCAAAGATAAAGGTAAGATTATGAAGGTACTTATGCCTAAAGTAAAAGGAAAAGCTGATGGCAGGCTTGTTAATCAGGTGCTTGGTTCTATGTTTGCATAATGAAGCTGTGTATTAATGTGTATAATATATTGTGCTATAAAAGCTTTTTGCTGTGAAGATAAATATAATAATATTATATAAGTAGAATATAAAAATATAAGAGAGACGGCTTTATGCCGTCTCTTACTTGATTACGGACCATAATCCGGCTGGGTTTACAAAGCATATGGAATATAAACAGTTCTTTATGAGGGTGTGCGTTGTTTAAGCATATTTATAATATATTGTTTGGAAATGAGGATTGATATGGATATAAAGGAATTAAAAGGAATAGGCGATAAAACGGCTGCATTTTTTAACAGGCTTTCCGTATATACGATTGATGACCTTGTAAGTTTCTATCCGAGGGATTATGATGTATACGAGGATACTGTTTTAATTGGTGAACTCTCAGCAGAGCAAATAAATAAAACAGTTGCAGTAGAAGGCGTTATAGCAAAGTCACCGGAGCTTTTTTCTACACAGCGGTTTAAGATATTATCAAGCAGCATAAGAGATAGTACAGGAGTATTAAAATGCACATGGTTTAATATGCCATTTTTAAGAAATTCGTTAAAGCAGGGTATGCACTATGTATTAAGAGGACATCTTAGCAGTAAAAATGGAATATATGTCATGGAACAGCCGGCATTGTATACAATTGCGCAGTATAAGCAGATTATGGGAAGTATGCAGCCGGTATATCCACTTACTAAGGGACTGTCTAATAAGACAGTAATTAAGGCTGTAAGCCAGGCTCTTGAAAAATATAATGCAGGACTGGAAACGGAATATATACCTGACTGGATAAGAAGCAGATATAATCTTGCGGAGCATAATTTTTCTGTAAGAAGTATACATTTTCCAGCCAATATGCAGGATTATATATTATCAAGAAACAGGCTGGCTTTTGAGGAATTCTTTTTATTTGTGCTGGCAGTAAGAAGATTAAAGGAAAGTAATCAGAAGAGAATTAATGGATATATAATTGATAATAACCGTATAACAGATGAATTTATTAATAATCTTCCATTTACACTTACTGATGCACAGCTTAGGGCATGGGAAGAGATTAAGAATGATATGTCGGGTAATGGCCTTATGAGCAGGCTTGTACAGGGAGATGTAGGATCGGGTAAGACTATAGTTGCAGTTCTTGCTCTTATGAATACAGCTTTTGCAGGATATCAGGCGGCAATGATGGTTCCGACAGAAGTACTCGCAAAGCAGCAGTTTGAATCTATTTGTGAAATGTTTGAAAAGAATAATATTAAGCTGAATGTGGAATTACTTATAGGTTCGATGACAGCTTCGGAAAAGAAAAAGGCATATGAAAGAATTAAGAGTGGACAGACACATATTATAATTGGAACGCATGCATTGATACAGGAAAAGGTCCAGTATAATAATCTTGCACTTGTAATAACAGATGAACAACACAGGTTTGGAGTTAATCAGAGAAAAGATTTTGCCCAGAAGGGAAATGAACCACATGTTCTTGTAATGAGTGCAACGCCAATTCCAAGGACGCTTGCAATAATAGTCTATGGAGATCTTGATATATCTGTAATTAATCAGATGCCGGCAGACAGACTGCCAATTAAAAACTGCGTTGTAGATGAATCGTATAGGACAAATGCGTATAAATTTATTGAGAAGCAGGTAAGAGAAGGCAGGCAGGCTTATGTAATATGTCCTATGGTTGAGGAAAGCGAAAATGTTGAGGCTGAAAATGTTGTCGATTATGCAGACAAGCTAAAACAGGAGCTTCCTTCGGATATAAGAATTGAATATCTTCACGGTAAGATGAAGGGCAGCCAGAAGAATGAGATTATGGAAAGGTATGCAAAACATGAGACAGATGTGCTTGTATCAACGACCGTTATTGAGGTCGGTGTAAATGTTCCCAATGCAACTGTTATGATGATAGAAAATGCAGACAGATTCGGACTTGCACAGCTTCACCAGCTAAGGGGAAGAGTGGGACGTGGAAAATACCAGTCATATTGCATATTTGTATCAGGTATTAAAAATAAAAAGACAAAAGAAAGGCTGGATATAATTAATAAATCTAATGATGGTTTTAAGATAGCCGAGGAGGACTTAAAGCTAAGAGGTCCCGGCGACTTTTTTGGAGTAAGGCAGAGTGGCGACATGGAATTTAAGATTGGTGATATATTTACAGATGCACAGGTTTTAAAAAATGCGGCAGATGCTGCAACAGCCATAATGTCAGAAGATTCACAGCTGGAAGCGCCTGAAAATGAGAATCTTAAAAGAAAGGTGCTGGAGTATGCAGATAAATGCCTTGATAAGGTGAATCTGTAGTTAAATGAGGATTAGTGTGAAAAATAATGCGGATGCGCTTCCTCCGGCATTAAAAATGCCTGCGGAATGGAGATTAATATGAGAGAAATGGAATTTACAATGAGCCGCCCCGGACTTGTTAAGGCGGGGGATAAGGTTGAGGTTACGGAAGGAAAGCTTCCAAGCAGTTATTATTATACGATAGAACCGGCTGTTGCAATGTCGGGAAATTATTCAACGCCGGAAAGACTTAAGTCTAAATATGGCACTGTAAAAGAAGTTGGTGAAACAAACAGGGGATATTATGTACTTGCGGAATTTGATGAATAATGTGAACAATCAGATTGATATGAGTTCTACTGCATTTGAAAATAGTTTTTATTGTTAAGCCAAAGCTGATATTTGGTTTACAGCTCATCCAACAATATAAAATACCTGCATAATATGAGTAGTATCTGATAAAAAGTCAGATAATTAATTATATGAGAATTGGAATAAAATACAAATATGGTGATAAAGTTTAATAGTGCATTAAAATATGACAATAAAGTTCAATAATATATTAAAATATGACAAGAAAGTACTTTTTTTTGAGAATTTATGTGTTATAATATTAACAAAATGTTGAGAGCGTATCAATAAACTGTTGTGCATTTTATATGAAACAGCTTAATACCGGGACAGCATAGTAAATTAAAAAGGAGTGGTTTACAATGGCAAACAGATTTATTTTAAATGAAACATCATATCATGGAGCAGGTGCAATAAAAAATATTGCAGATGAAGTTAAAGGCAGGGGATATAAGAAAGCATTTGTATGTTCAGATCCTGACCTTGTGAAGTTTGGAGTTACTAAAAAGGTTCTTGATGTATTGGAGGGTGCAGGACTTGAATATGAATTATATTCTAATATTAAGCCTAATCCAACAATAGAGAATGTCCAGACAGGTGTTGCAGCATTTAAGAAATCAGGAGCTGATTATCTTATAGCAATCGGTGGCGGTTCTTCTATGGATACATCTAAAGCAATCGGTATTATTATTACTAATCCTGATTTTGAAGATGTAAGAAGTCTTGAAGGAGTTGCACCAACTAAGAATAAGAGTGTTCCAATTCTTGCAGTGCCAACTACAGCAGGTACAGCAGCAGAGGTAACAATCAACTATGTAATTACAGATGTTGAGAAGAATCGAAAGATGGTATGTGTAGATCCTAAGGATATTCCTGTTATTGCATTTGTTGACCCTGAGATGATGAGTACAATGCCTAAGGGACTTACAGCAGCAACAGGTATGGATGCCCTTACACATGCAATTGAAGGTTACATAACAGCAGGAGCATGGGAATTATCAGATATGTTCCATCTTAAAGCAATTGAGATTATTTCAAGAAGTTTAAGAGGTGCGGTTGATAATACACCTGAAGGAAGAGAAGGCATGGCATTAGGTCAGTATATAGCCGGTATGGGATTTTCTAATGTAGGACTTGGTATTGTTCATTCTATGGCACATCCTTTAGGCGCTTTATATGATACACCACATGGAATTGCTAATGCTATTATTCTTCCTACAGTTATGGAATATAATGCTGATGCTACAGGAGAGAAGTATAGAGATATAGCTAAGGCTATGGGTGTTGAAGGAACAGAAAAGATGACACAGGAAGAGTACAGAAAGGCAGCAGTTGATGCAGTTAAGAAGCTTGCTAAGGATGTAGGTATTCCAGAGAACCTTAAGGATATCGTTAAAAAAGAAGATATTCCATTCCTTGCACAGTCTGCTTATGATGATGCATGCCGTCCGGGCAACCCAAAGGAAACCAGTGTTGCTGATATTACAGAACTGTATGAATCCTTAATTTAAAAGCACATATTAAAAAAGTGGCGCACTACAGCTTCTTACTGTGGTACGCCACTTTTTTAGTTCCCGGATATTATATCTTGATTATTATGTCTTTTATGCCTGAGGAAGACTGTTTTTCAGACACAGTCTTCCCCAGCCTGTCTGTGTATCAGGCACTGCTGCTCCCGCCAGCGGTTCTGCCCCTTTAATCAGATATGCCTTTAATTTTTCACCATAAAGAAATGCATCATTGCCACGCACAATGCCCCATTCCATTAAAAGTGCCGCACTGCCTGTTACAAAAGGTGTGGCATAGGACGTTCCACTCACACGTGCCATGCCGGATACCGACGGTACAAGCACATTAACACCAGGTGCTGCAAGCTCCGGCTTTACCATCAGGCTTCCACCGATTTCCACGATATAACCCCGCCCCGAAAA
>URAI01000132.1 GCA_900545725.1 uncultured Eubacterium sp. | reverse complement strand
GGTATTAAGTGCTATATTTTTTATGATGGCTATGTTGGCGGCGTGTACTAAATACCAGATAAATGAGGAACAGTCTGATAATAATAATCCTTTTCCTGATTATGTATATAATCAGGAAAAGGAGCAGGGGGTATATGGGCAGTCAGATATGGCAATAGCAGAAAATGGCTATTATTATATAATTGACAATGTTTTGTATTTTTATAATATAAATAGCGATGTCAATATGCCGTTATGCTCTAAGGTAAACTGTAATCATGATGGTGAAACATGTGATGCTTATGTTAGTGGAATTAATACAGAAAATGGCACATTTGGATGTAATTGCATGAATGAAAAAGTTATGTATTATAATAATCATTTATATTGTATTGAGATTACTAAAGACAGGGATTATTATTTATGCCAGTATGATGCTACATTTGGAAATAAAGAACGTATTACAAAGCTTGCATCAGTAAAAGATGAGCAGATAATGGTAACCAGTGTACAGGCAAGTATGATATCAGATGGTTATTTTTATTACTATACATCATTTTTGGATGCTGACTATGCAAAAAATGGTTATATTGCACCATTTTATATATGTAGAATAAGGCTTGAAAGCAATTCATCAAGAGAGGTTCTTGGAGAATTTCAGTTTCCGGGAGATTATGCTATGAAAGCTGGACAGAACAATGGTTTTGGCGTTTATCTGTCAGATAATAATATTTATTTTTATGCTGGCGGAACAGGGAGAATGTATTTTTATGATAATAATGTACAATACCGTGTTTCAAAGTATGATTTAAGTACAGGTCAATATACAGAATTATGGACATATACAGGTGATGACAGAGTAGATGTATTTGGAGAAAATACAGGAAAAGTAGATTCTATGTCAGATGGCAGTTATGTCAGGATGGATAGTAATGGTAATTTCTACATTATGACATCATCAACAGGTAATAATAATGATACCTTAATTAAGGTTAATTTTGATAAAAATACAAGTGAAGTTATTTACACTACAGATATGGAGAAGTTGTATTCATTACAAAGTGATGGTGAGTATTTATATTTTTTTGAGTCTACACAAAGCAGAGAAACAAAGTCATATTTCACAGCAATAGATATGAATGGTACATTAAAAGCACAATATGAAATGGAATATGATGAGGAATTTTTGGAAAAAGCAAAAAAATATTATGAGCAGTATCCAGAGGATACTTCTGTTGTTGTGGATGCATCAGGAATCTGTGTATATGGGATTGACGAAAGATATATTCTTATGGGCAGCAATAGTGATTCAGATGTATATAAGAATTTAAAATCTCTTAATAGCAAACCGTATAAAAAGGTGATAACAACAGGCGTAGGAGTAATAAATAAAATGGATTATCTGAATAGTGGCACTGCATCAATAAAACAGATATATCAGAATTTATCATAGTTACAGAGCAGGGTTAAATATAAAATGTTTAATCCTGCTTTTTAAAAATAATTACGGGGAGAAGGGATGTTATGGCAGAGCTTAAAAGAATTGTTGGAAAAACATATATAGGTCTGTTAGTATGTTTATTAGTGTTTAATATGCTGATACTTGTCAGCGATAAAACAGATGACCTGCAGGTAACATATGCATATATAGAAATGCTTAATACGGCTGAAGGTGTTAAGTCAGATAGCAAACTGAGTACGGAAGCGGCAACGATAGCGTGGCAGGAATATTTTCAGAAATATGAAATCAATGGCAGTGACAGTTCTGACAAGACAGCAGCTGCTAAACAGGCAAGAGAGAAGTTAATGCAGCAGGCAAAGTATATAGATAATTACAGGGGGATAATTGAGGATAAAAGACAGACAGCAATATTATATGCAACAGCGGGAACTTATAAAAAGAACAGCTTTGAATATAACAACTTATTAAAAACGCAATATGATTTATCACAGATAATAGATGCAGATGTACAATTAAGTAATGGATTGTGGTTAGAAAAATTATATAAGAATAATTATATTCATTTATTAACATTAATTACGTGTGTATATACAGTATATATGTTTTTTTCGGAAAGAAAAAACGGATTATATCATATTGTACATACAGGTCAGAGTGGAAGGGGAGTTCTGTTTGTTAAGAGAAGTATAATATTGTTAATACAGGCGGTAGTAACGAATGTTGCACTGTATACAGAGTCAGCGGTTATGCTGCTTAACAGATATGATGGTGTAAAAGACCTGAATGTTGCAGCCGTAAGTGATGAATATTTTATACTTACTTCGGGTAAGCTTTCAAGAATACAGTTTTTAGGATTAATAATATTATTATCGATATTGGCAAATGTTGTATTATCGCTTGTTTTATGGGCAATTTTATTGTGCTTTGGCAATGTAAATATTGGTCTGTTTTTTTATTGCTGTATTTGTGTGGCTGATGTGGTGATATATAAGGTTATTTCAGCAAAATCTATATTGCAGATATTTAAGTATCTGAATGTATATTATTTATTTTTTCCGAATAAAGCAGCAGAATACTTTAACTGGGGATGTTTTAACATTGCAGTATCTTTGTTAACAACTACGATAATTGTATCGGTATTTATAGGAATACTGGCTTTGTTTGCAAGTGCATATATCAGCATAAGAAAATATTTCACTGGTAAGATGAATATAGTAGAAAACGCTATAGAGTTAATTCTGACATATATTATGAGATTAATGGTAAAGACGAATAATTTCGGTAAAGAAGTTTATAAGATATTAATTTCACAGGGAATAATATGGATACTGCTGCTTCTTGCATATATTGCAGCTAATGTAGAGCCAAGCTATGGGGTTATATATGATGCCAAAAAGAGTTATATGTTAGGATATTATGAGAAAGCGGAAGGGTTAAGTTATGGTACGGAATTAATAGATATTTATAATGAATATAATGATGAATATGAAGATTTTCTTGATAACTTTGATTATTCTGATGAAGGCGCGAAAACACTTCTTGCTAACAGACAGGACTTATTTAATACTGTAAAAGAGAATTTTAATTATATTAAACAGATGAATGAGAAGGGAATATCAGCCGTTGTAATTAATCCATATGAGTATACAGAAACAATAGGAAACAGAGAGTGGAATAATCAGGAACTTATTGCAATGATAAATGTTATTGCAGCTATTGTTATTTCATGCGGGTTTATAGCATATGAAAAGAAATCAATGGTAAAGAGTCTGGCTCTTACGGGAATGAACAGAAGAAAATGGCTGGTAAAGAAGTTGTTTATCCAGAGTATGCTTAGTCTGCTATTTGCCTGTATTACATATGGGATGTATTATAAGAAGCTTTGTGGTGTATATACATATACCAATATAACAGCACCATTGAAAAGTATAATGCTGTTTCAGAATTACATAATAAACCCACCGATAATAGTATATATTTTTATTGATTTTATGATTAAATATATGTTCCTTTTGGGAATACAAATGATAATGTCAGTTGTATCTATATATGTTAAATATTCATATTGTTTTATTGTAGGGCTGGTAATTATTTTACCACAATTATTGTATATGCTTGGGTTTAAGTTTATGTATAAAATATCAATAGTAAAGTATATGGCATTTTTCAGATGTTGGATAGAAAGCGGAAGGACGATGACTGTTTACTGGTTTTTGACTGGAATAATTATTTTGATTGGAATAGGCGCAACTATATATATTATGAATGTATTCCAGCATAAGGCTGTTATAAATAAAAATGATAAGGAAAGGAGTTAATTAAAATATGGAATTAGAGCTTATAAATTTAAAAAAAACTTATGGAACAGTACAAGCGTTAAAAGGAATAAATTATAAATTTACATCAGGAATATATGGAATATTAGGTTCAAATGGTGCAGGAAAGAGTACTATGATTAATCTTATTACCGATAATATTTCAAGAGATAAGATTAATGGTGGAAGTATTTTATATAGTCAGGATAAAGAAAAAAAAGACATATTGAAGCTTGGAAAAAATTTTAGGAAAATTGTTGGATATATGCCACAACAGCAGGGATTTTATGAAGATTTTTCCCCTATGGCATTTCTTAAATATATGGCAGAAATTAAAGAAGTGAAAAAAATTAAAGTATCAGATAAAAATGGAAATACAATTACTAAAAGTGTTAATCAGCAGATAGAAGAGCTTCTCGATGTAGTTAACCTTAGTAATGTTGCATATAAGAAAATAGGCGGTTTTTCGGGAGGTATGAAACAGAGAGTTCTTTTGGCACAAGCTTTATTAGGAGAACCTAGAATTCTTATACTTGATGAACCCACTGCTGGACTTGACCCTAAAGAAAGAATTTCAATAAGAAATTATATTGCAGAATTATCAAAGAATAAGATAATTCTTTTTGCAACACATGTAGTAAGTGATATAGAGTGTATAGCCGATAAGGTTATTTTATTAAAAGATGGACAAATTATAGCAACAGGCACTCCTGTAGAATTGATTGAGAATATGTCAGGAAAAGTAGGAGAAATTACTTGTTCTCTTGAACAGATTAGTGATAAACAGAAAAAATATAAGATAGGTAATATAAGACAAAGAAAAAATGGTTTAGCATTGAGGGTAGTAGGAGATGAGTTACCTGATGAAGCAGTAAAAGTTGAAGATAATATTAATCTGGAAGATGTATATTTATATTATTTTGAATAAATATTAATTATA
>URAI01000131.1 GCA_900545725.1 uncultured Eubacterium sp. | reverse complement strand
GGCACAAATAGCCGTGTGATAAAATAAGCTATCGAGCTTATTTTTCACACTAATCTTCTCCTTTAAATTAAATTTTCTTTACATTTAGCTTGAATATAAGGATTATAGTTTCCCCAAGTACTCTTTAAATATCAGAAAACCTTATATCAACATTATATACTAAAAAATCCTATTTTTTTCATGCAAGGAATAATTAACCTTATATATGGTATAATTTACATTTATGTACTTCATATATTGTATTAACATCAAAAATTTTACAATCAATATCTAGTATTCTGTATTCTTTTTATCTTCTTTTGAAGTATATAAAATAATCCCAACACTAAATACTGATGCATCATGTTTTATTAAAATATCTCCATTATATTTCTTTACAATCCTGTTAATATTTTTAATTCCATATCCATGTTCTCCAAATTTATGACTTAAGATTTCATCACCATTGGATTTAACTGTACCATTATATGTATTCTCCACTAAAATATTTAGTATTCCCTGTGAATATCTTATATCTATCATAATTCTTGGAATATCTGCATTAATCACATTTTCAATGGCATTATCAAAAAGATTGCCTAGAATAATATTAATATCATATGGTGATATCTCCATCCTTTCAGGCACAATAACATTAATATCTGTCTTAATATCATTTTTACTAAACCTGCTGACATAGTAATTAAGTATACCATCTATTGCAATATTCCCCGTATTATAAACTTTTCCACTATCTTCTATATCATGACTTAAGCTGTCCACATATTCTTTTATTTCCTCAAGCAGACCTGCATTAGCAAACTCTTTTATCTCCCTTATATGATGTTTAATGTCATGCCGAATCAATCTTATTTTTGTATCATTTTCAACATTTAATCTAATCTGACTCTCATACAGATTCATCTGTTGTTTTAGCTGTATATTTTCCTGTTTATATATGAATCTGTCCAACATTGAAGAATAGAAAATATATAAAAGAAGATTAATCAAAAATACTAATATACCAATAATCATAATCTTATCTGGAGAAAGCTCATACCACGTTATATTTACTATTGCTATGCTTATTATAGATACTATCAATAGCACATACCACTGTCCTGACAACTCTGTTTTTCTCTTTTCCCTAAATAATATTCTCATAAATAAAACAGCTACATAAAACAACATTACTGATATAAAAGAACTTACTATATCATATTTTTCTGAATCTATATTATCAGGCTGTATAAATATTGCTACAACATCTATGGCAATCATTAATCCATAACACATAATAGATAACAATAATTTTTTTGTAATATTGCCATGATATCCTAATGAAATTATAAAAATTCCTGCAATTGTTGATATAAGATTAATTATGTTGATATTAAATAACAAATAACAGCCTGTCGTTATTATAAACGCCAGACTGCCTGTTATCATATGTATTTTCTTCTTCTGATTATCATAAAATATATTAAAATACTGTATTATAACTAGAACTCTTACCAATTCTAAAAATATCGTAACACATATATCACCTAATGCCATATTGTCACCTTTTAACCCTATTGTACTCTATCATCCTTTTATTAAAATCACTTCTGTATTTTCTTCCTATATTTAACACTTCACCATTACACATAATTACATTATCCGGATTACACTGTTTAATTCGTCTTATATTAATTATATATGACTGATTTATCCGTATAAAATTAGAAGGAAGCTTATCTGCTTCTTCCTTTAACTTTCCAATATAGTGGTTGGTATCTGTTAGCGTTACTATATGTATATTTTTTCTTTCACTAATAAAATAGATTATACTTCCTGTTGTCACTCTATATTGCTTTTTATTGAAGTAATATACAAAAAATCTTTCATCCTGTTCGTTAAGCTGAAATAACTTGTTTACTATTTTACATACTTTATTTTTATCTATCGGTTTAACTAAAAAATCATATGGATGAATTTCAAATAATTCCATTGCATAGCTGTCTTTTGATGAGATAAATATTATATGCATCGCTTCATCATTACAAATTTCCCTAATGTACTTTCCAACATGAACACCATTAATACCCGGAAGTTGAATATCCAGAAACAATATATCTACTTTCATCTTAGATGGCACATCACTCATAAAGCTCTCAGCATCATTCCATACTATAACTTCTACATCATCATCAACGCTATTAAAAAAATCACAAATATTTTTTTCTAATTCCGAACAAATTGAACGTTCATCATCACATATTCCTATTGTGTATATCAATTTTTCTCCATTCTATTCTGTAAATAACCTGCTAATACCAAAATTGCTGTTATAAAAATTGTTATATTGATTATTATACAATAAAAATTTCATTTTTTTCATGCATGGTATAATTGGTCTTTTATATGGAATATCTGGTAATGTTATATAACCTGTAATCCCATCCTCTTATACTCCCCCTTTAAATAGATTGAGCAGGATTACAGCCCATTTTTAACTAACTCAGCCCGTGACACACCGGATGATACTATATTCTCTTATCTTTAAATAAAAGTCCTTTTTATAACTTCTGCTAACTGATAAGATGTCTCCATTATCCATCGTTATTATATCCCCTTCACATTCTTTTATATGATTTATATTAATAACATAAGACTGTCCTATTCTGACAAAAGCATCTGTCAGTTTATTCTTTTCTTCATTAAGACATCCCATATAATGCCGCACTTCGTTTAATAGGCAAAGAACAATATTCTTTTTATCACTTTTTAAATAAAGTATATCATTTAGTAAAACACAGCATTGCCTTTTATTAAAATTATAAATAAAAAAACGATTATTTTTTCTATTTGATAGTAATAAATTTTGCAATAAAGCACATACATCATTCCTATTAAGAGGTTTAACCAGCATATCAAAAGGATGTGCTGTCAGCCATTCTATCTTGAAAATATTATTTGTAGATGTGTATATTGTATACATATACTTATTACTGCATATATTACGAATAAATTTCGATATATTCACTTCTTCATTATTCATCATATTAACATCAATAAATAGAATATCTAAATTAATTTTATAAGATATGTCTCTGATAAACCCCTCTATACAATTCCATGTATAAACTTCTACTTCGTCACCTGTATCCTTAAAAAAATCCTGAATTATATTTTCTAATAAAGAAGTTGCAAAATCTTCTTTATCACATATTCCTATTCTATATATCATATAAATCCCCTCTATTAAAACGTATATTTTATCTTATTTTATTAAAATAAGTCCTTTCCCTCATAATAAATTTTATGTACCCCTCATTCATTAATCACCCCTCAGCTTATTACGTTATTTTATGACTTAGTATAAGTATACCAAAATCTATATACAATCCATTATATTATATCATAAATTAACAATATTTTTTTCATGCAAGACATATTTTGTCGTTTATACGGCATATTTGGTGTTACTGTTCTCACAGCACCTAAACACTCTGCTGTTTAGGTGCGTAAGAACATGATGTGGAACTATTTTATTATTTAAAATAGGCTGCCGCATTGTCAAAAAAATATATCAGATATAGAATTTATGATAATACAAACTTCTATATCTTATATATTTTTCAACAATGCGACAGCCCAAACTATACTTATATCATAACTTTCTGATATACTATGCCAATTCCTGAAATATCATAAATGCGGCGGCGGCAAGTAATGTCGCTGCCAGCGGAATTGTTATAAAATGCTCATTATTTTGAGGTCTTAAGCCTTTTTTCATGTTAAGCTTAAAATAATCCCATCGTCCATTTCTCTTTGCCATTGACATGAACAGCAGATATGCAATACTAAAAAATGCAATAGCTGTGACTGCAAGTATTGCTATCTGTAATAATATTATTACACCGGAATACTGTGACATAATTTGCTGCGAAGCCTGTTCAGTCTGTACAGATATTCCCGACATAGAAACCAGCTTTAACATGATTATGGAATATGAATTAACAGCAAAATGTGCAAGCATGGATGAAAACATAGAGCCTGTAATCTCTACCATTAATGCAAATACCATACCCATTACACATGCATAACAAAACTGATTAATGTTAAGATGTATCGCTCCGAATACAACTCCGCTAAGTATAGCTGCACCAAGTATTCCATTCTTTCTATATGAATGATAAAACAATCCTCTGAATACAAATTCCTCTGCAATAGTAGGAAGAAATGCCATAAGAAGGAGCTGTATTATAAATGGATATTGCGATATCTCTGTTGTTGAACTATTAAGATAATTAGTTGCAAATACAGAAGATATTACATTAATAAGAAGTACTAATGGTACAAGGCAATATCCTATTAAAAGAGATGATACAGCATCTGACAGCTTTATCTTTCTATAGGGAATACATTTTATAATATCTATCTTCATAACTAAGACATATATCAGGGCTGGTATCAATAATATGCACTGACTTATTATTAAGTTAAGCCACAATGGTAAAGCTATACGATTAGAATATATTATCCTTGAAAAGAGCACAGATGCAATTATATAAAATCCGAATAAAACCGGAGCAAATATATTGATTTTTTTACACATAAATTAACTCTTACTTATAGGCAATTGCTTCAATCTCAAGCAATACATCCTTAGGAAGTCTGGCAACCTCTACACATGAACGTGCAGGGAATGGTTCCTTGAAATACTTCTTATATATCTC
>URAI01000130.1 GCA_900545725.1 uncultured Eubacterium sp. | reverse complement strand
GATCTACATTAAGTAATGAAACAACGTTCTCAGGTTTTCTAATCTCCTGAGCTTCCGTCTCTTCTGCTTCAACCTCTTCCTCAATGGCTTCAACATCATTCTTCTTACCAAGCATTCTGCTATATATTATAAGAAGTACACCAAATGGCACAAATATGTATATAGGAAGTGGTGTAAATATACCAAGAACAGCAAGAGCCGCACCTACCATCAAAAGAACCTTGTCTATTGATAAGAGCTGTCCTACCATCTCATCACCAAGCTCGCCATCACTTGACGCTTTAGTTACAAGAATACCTGTTGCAAGTGATATTAATAATGAAGGTATCTGACTACATAAGCCATCACCAATTGTAAGTATTGTATATTTCTGTAATGCTTCACTGATATCAAGACCACCATATACCATACCCATAATGATACCACCAACAATATTGATACCTGTAATTATAAGACCTGCTGTCGCATCACCTTTTACATATTTGGTAGCACCATCCATGGAACCAAAGAAGCTGTTCTCTTTCTGAAGCTTCTGTCTTCTTATTGCTGCTTCCTTATCAGTAATAGCACCTGTATTTAAGTCTGAATCAATAGCCATCTGCTTACCTGCCATAGCATCAAGTGTAAATCTGGCAGTTACCTCTGCTACTCTTTCAGAACCTTTATTTATAACAACAAACTGAATGATAATCAATACAATAAATATAATAATACCTATTATAAGATTACCACCACCAACAAATTCACCAAAAGTATTGACAACCTCACCTGCATCACCATCTCTTAATATAAGCTTTGTTGATGAAACATTAAGTGAAATTCTAAAAATTGTTGTAAATAACAACAAAGTTGGAAATGAAGCCATATCCAGAACTTCCTTAGCAAACAATGTATTAAATAAAATAACCATTGCAACACCAATATTAAATGCAAGCAATATATCCAATAACCATGATGGGATTGAAATAATGAAAAACAATACCGCTGAAAGAAGGTATATTCCCATGAATAGATCATTCTTTTTTATTTTCATTACTTATTTTCCCCTTTCATTATCCATATGTATCTCTTAATAATTGTAACATCTTTTTTTATAATGTGCAAAAAAAATGTTATATTTTAACAAATTTCTATAATTTTGGCTGTAAAATCTTTGCAAGAATCTCAGCTACAACCTGATATAATTCAGGAGGTATCTCCATGCCTATATCTACGTTATGATATAACATTCTTGCTAATGGTTTATTTTCCACTATTTCAATATTACACTCCCTGGCTTTATCCTTAATCTGAAATGCCAGATAATCTGCACCCTTAGCAATTACAACCGGAGCTTTTCCTGAATCAGGTTCATATTTTAAAGCAACTGCAAAATGTGTCGGATTCGTAATGACAACATCCGCTTCAGGAAGCTGTTCCATCATTCTCCGCCTTGAGATTTCAGCCATCTTCCTTCTTATCTGCCCCTTTACCTGAGGATCACCTTCAGTATTTTTATATTCGTCTTTAATTTCCTGCTTTGTCATCATATTATCATTCTTAAACTTAAGTTTCTGATATATAAGATCTACAAATCCAACAATAAGAAACGCTGTACTTATCTTTATTCCCAAATCAACTATAATATCTCCAACCGTCTTCAATGCTGCATTTAAAGATATATCATAAAATGTAAGCAGAATATTGACTTTATCCTTAATTGTTACATATGACATAATTCCTATAACAAACATCATTGCAATTGATTTTATAAGTTCAAATAACTGCCTGAATGAAAATATTCTTTTAAAACCACTCGCTGGACTTATCTTACTCATTTTAGGCTGTAATGGTTTTGCGGTAACCATCCACTTCTGCTGAAGTGAATTACAAAGAATACCAACAACAACAGCAACAATAAAAATTGGTACAGCTATGCTTATTGATGACATAAGCACTTCTCTTACAGAAGATACAGCGTCTGCCATTCTCATTCCATTATCACTGCTGTCTGCCACTTTCTGGAATGTTCCATATATATCCTTAAACACTTCAGTGAATTTCTGTCCGACAACACCGACATAAATCTTAATCAGAATAAATAATGACATAAGAGATATAGCTGTAATTAATTCTTTACTTTTGGCTGTCTGTCCGTCTTTTCTTACATCCTGTAACTTTTTTGCTGTAGCCGGCTCTGTCTTTTCTCCACCGGGACCATCTTTAGCAAAAAACTGTAAATTTAACTCAAGCATATAATCATTATTAACATAACCATCCATCTATAACAACACACCCCATAACAGATATAATTATCTAACTCATTCCTCTAACCAGTGATGCCATTACTGTCTGAATCTCATTATAAATAAAATTAGAAACTGACGGGAGCATTACTATCGTAAATAAAATAACAAATATTCCCACAAATATTTTTAACTGCATTCCAACAACAAACATATTCATCTGTGGAGCAACTCTTGCTATAATAGCCAGAATACAGTTAAGTAGCAGTGTTGCAGCAAATATCGGCAATTCAATTCTAAATCCGATAACAAAATAATCAGACATAAAATTAAGTACAGTCGTATATACAGACATTCCAAATTTCACTCCACCTATAGGAATAACATTATAAGTTTCTATAATTGCCGCAACCAGATATTGATGTAATCCTGACACAATAAGCAGAAGCATAAGCATATAATAATAAAAATTTCCCATAATACCGACCTGCATACGTGTCGTAGGGTCATATATCTGTGCCATGGACAAACCTATATCCATATCTATTATCTTACCTGAAAACTGGATTATCTGGACTGCAAAAGATGACACAGCACCAAGAAGAATACCGACTATAAGCTCCTGAACAACTATTATGCAGTAATCTATAATATTATCATACTGCACAGCCATATCTGGATGAAGTGAATATACTATCATGCTTAAAGCTAGTGAGAAGCCTATCTTAAAACGATTAGGCACATTGGCAGTATTAAAAAAAGGCGCAGCATAGACAAATGAAGCTAATCGAATAAGTATCAAAACAAATAGCTCTAATTGTCCAAGTGCGACTTCATAATTAATCATTGTAACTTAATCCTTTAATTAAATGTACTGGGAAAAATTCCATAAATTATTCATAAATCCTGTAATCTGATTCAGCATCCATCCACCTATAAGCATAATTGTAAGCAGAATTGCCAACAGCTTAGGTACAAATGTAAGTGTTTGTTCCTGAATAGATGTCAATGTCTGAAACAGACTTATTATCAGACCAACAGCCATGGATATAATCAGAACCGGCACCGCAGTTTCTACTATTATCCATATTGTCTGTCTTGCTATATTAATAACTGTACCAGTATCCATCTGCATGCCTCCATCTTATATAATGTAATATACCTTTCATATCTACTTAAATGTCAGCATAAGATTACCTATTATAAGATTCCATCCATCTGCCATAACGAACAGCAGTATCTTAAATGGTGTTGAAATAGTAGTAGGTGGAAGCATCATCATACCCATAGACATAAGTGTCGATGACACAACCATATCTATAACTATGAATGGCAGGTAGATAAGGAATCCAATAATGAAAGCAATTCTTAACTCACTTATTATAAATGATGGTATAAGAACTCTTAATGTGATATCATCCTCTGACTTTACCGAACCTTCTTCATATCCTGCTATCTTTAAAAATGTATCAAGATCCTTAGTAGATGTCTGTTTAAGCATAAATGTACGTAACGGCTTTATTCCTTCATCAAAGGCTTCCTGTGTTGTCATCTCATTATTCGATAATGGAACAACCGCATTATTATATACCTCTGTAAATGTAGGAGCCATAACAAACACTGTTAAAAACAATGATAATCCAATAATAACCTGATTAGGCGGAACAGTCTGCGTACCAATAGCAGCTCTTGTAAAATGAAGAACTATTACTATTCTTGTAAATGAGGTAAGCATAATCAGTATAGATGGTGCAAGTGATATAACAGTAAGCACTATAAGCATCTGTAAAA
The DNA here is from genome assembly GCA_900545725.1 of uncultured Eubacterium sp. Classification (GTDB taxonomy): domain Bacteria; phylum Bacillota; class Clostridia; order Lachnospirales; family Lachnospiraceae; genus Lachnospira. The sequence goes on along the minus strand of URAI01000130.1, from coordinate 852 downwards.
CACTTGCCATATCACTTCCATCACCTGTGGAAATGCCTATACTTATAAGATTATTATCTCCATCTGCTGCTAATACCTTAGCGGTAACAGCAAAAAGAACACCCATTATTGTACTTAATGCGACACATACTCTGGCAAGCGCCTTTTTATGTTTCTTAATAAAATGTAACATATTATATATCCGCCTAACTTTCTGGCTTGTCTTTCTTGAATTTCTCTAAAATATCTTTAAAGCTTTCGCTATTCATAAGCATCTTACCTGATGAGGACTCGTTGTATACAAGCTCATCTTCGTTGAGTTCACATAAATATGTAACTGTATCTTTAGCTACTGCTATTGCAAACACTTTGCTTCCTATCTTCACTACCTGTATATACTTGGTGTTAGATATTCTCATAGTTTCAAGAATGTTGATATTGCTTCCTGACATCTTGTTCTTCTGATAATTGCCAACAAATCTTGTAACATAATATGTAATAGCTAATACAAGTATGAATATTATAAAAAGCGTTAAAAGTTGTGCAAATGCCTCAATTCTGCTACTCATTGATGCACTGACCATTAGCCTACAACTTTCTGAACCGCTTCAAGAACTCTGTCTGCCTGGAAAGGCTTAACAATAAAATCCTTAGCCCCTGACTGGATAGACTCAATAACCATAGCCTGCTGTCCCATAGCCGAACACATAATAACTGATGCTCCTGGGTCTGCCTCTTTAATCTTCTTAAGAGCCTGAATACCATCCATTTCTGGCATAGTAATATCCATAAGTACTAAATCTGGCTTTAACTCATTATACTTTTCTACGGCTTTAGCACCATTTTCTGCTTCACCTGCGATATTGTAACCAT
>URAI01000129.1 GCA_900545725.1 uncultured Eubacterium sp. | reverse complement strand
TTTTGACGCTGCATCATAACGGGCCTTTAAGCCCCTGTAGAATTTTAATTTTGTTGTTGCCATAAAAGTCTGATTTTAACTGTTTGTTTCTTCATTCCATACTGCTTCTGTTATCTCCTCCCATTCTCCATCCTTCCGGCCGTATATCTTCCCGTCTTTTGGCGCATCGGGAATGGGAATGCTTCCACCGGTTGATATGTCAATGGAAGAAGCACCAAGGTTGACGGTGGCCATTTCAAGGTTAGGGACACTTATGCTGTCCTCTTCACAAGTTGTTGCAACAAGCCTGAAAGCCTCACACATGTCAACGGCAGTCTGTCCTTCCTTACCATAGTTCTCCCACAAAGTCAGCGAATACGTACCAAGGTGTTTGTGGTCTGTTCCATGAAAAGTAAATTTCAGCTTGTTTCCCTGGTATATCTCAAAATGGAAATCGAGAAATCTGCCTAGAGGATTCTTCAGCATGAGTTTCAAGTCCCTTCCTTCCAGTGGAACAGGCTCCTTGTTCGTGAGTATCTGCCAGGTGAAGTATATATCTTTCCCTATCCTTATCTTTCTCATATCAACTAGGTCATGAAACTTATTGTCATAAGTAATATTTTCAGACATAGCCATACCAATTCCCTGTAAAATACCACCCTCAGCCTGAACTCTTGCAAGATTAGGATTAACCGGCGTTCCACAGTCAACACAAGCATCATATTCAATGACCTTACTTTCACCTGTTTCTAAATCAACCTCTATTTCAGCTGCACCAACCATATATGGTGGAGGCGAAATAGGTGATGAATGTGTATATGAAGTCACAAGTGCAATATCATTTCCACACATTGAAGCTGTGGCAATCTCATTAAGACTTACCTTTTCACCTGTACTGTCACACATTACAGCGTTTCCATCAAATGATATATTTTCCTTATCACAGTCAAGAAGTCTTGCACCCAGACTTTCTATTCTGTCACGAAGTTCTAATGCACACTTTTCTACTGCCTTTCCCGTTACATATGTTGTACTTGAAGCGTATGAGCCTGAATCGTATGGTGAAATATCCGTATCTGCCCCAAATACGCTGATATTATCTGTATTACAATCCAGCACCTCTGCTGCAATCTGAGCCAGTATTGTATCACAGCCTGTTCCCATATCAGCCGCACCTATATTTAAAGTATAAAAGCCCTCATCATTAAGCTTAAGCGTTGCACTTCCTACATCGACACCTGAAATACCTGAGCCCTGCATTGCCATACCCATTCCCAGATATCTTGCCTTAGTTTCTGAGACCTTATACATTGGGAACTTTTCATCCCATTTTATCATTTCACGTACTCTTTTAAGACACCTGTCAAGGGCGCAGCTTGTATTAACCTGTCCATAATAAGCCGGCATTATATCGCCCTCTTTTATGATATTTTTGAGTCTTATGTCAAATGGGTCAGTTCCTAACATCTGTGCAAGTTCATTTACTGCTGACTCCACTGCAAAAAGTCCCTGTGTTGCACCATATCCTCTGTAAGCACCGGCAGACATTATATTAGTATATACAACATCGCTTGAAAAATGAAATGCTTCTGCCTTACCATATAATGGAATTGATTTGTGTCCTGAAAGACCTACTGTTGTCGGTCCATGCTCGCCATAAGCTCCCGTATTAGATAATGTATGAAGGTCAATAGCCTTTATAATTCCATCCCTGGTAGCTCCCAGACGCACATGCATCTGCATTTCGTGTCTTGGTGACGACGCCGTAAGTGACTCTTCCCTTGAAAATATTATCTTTGATGGTTTCTTTGTCATCCATGTTACAAATGCCGGATAAATCTCTGATACTGATGTCTGCTTGGCACCAAAACCTCCTCCTATTCTTGGCTTTGTAACCCTTATCTTAGACGGTGATATTCCCAGTGCATGTGATATAATTCTTCTGCAATGGAATACAATCTGTGTTGAACTTACAACATGAAGCCTGCCATATGTGTCTATTGTGCAGAATGTCCTGAAAGTTTCCATCATGCTCTGCTGACATGCCTTAGTATGATATGTCCTGTCAAGCACAATATCACATTCACTAAGCACTTTTTCAATATCTCCTTCACCACATTCATCATGGGCACACAGATTTCTCTTATTATCCGCTCCTACCTGGCATAATGCCTCCCAGTTATCCTCAGGATGCACAAGCACCTTATTATCCTTTGCCTTTGTAAAATCAAGCACTGGCTCTAAGACCTCATAATCTGCCTTAATAAGCTTCATCGCCTTATCGACACATTTTTCGTCAGTACCTGCAATAATGGCAACCGGATCTCCTATGAATCTTACATGTCTGTCAAGAATCAGCCTGTCATATGGACTAGGCTCAGGATAAGTCTGTCCTGCACATGTAAATCTCTTTCCATTCTGATCAATATCTTTATATGTATATACAGCCTCAATTCCCGGAACTTTTTTTGCTATATCTGTATTTATGTCTTTAATTATTGCATTGGCATAAGGTGAACGAAGCAGTTTAACAACCAGACAATCCTTTGGTGCAATATCTTCCATATAAACAGGTTTTCCAAGGAGAAGCTCCATCGCATCTTTTTTTCTTATGGCTTTATTAACGGATTTCATTCAATCTTACCCTCCTTATTGGTTCAAGTCTATTTATTATTATCTTTTTTGCTTTCAAGAAATTTAAGTATTCCTCTTAACTGTCCCTCATAACCCGAACAACGGCACAGATTACCCGACAAAAATTCTTTAATCTCATCTTCATTCGGATATGGATTTTCTCTTAAAAGAGCAATTGTATTCATAACAAAGCCTGGATTACAAAAGCCGCACTGTTCTGCGCCCTCATCAGCTATAAAGGTTACGAATTCCAAAGCTTCCCCCTGAAGTCCTTCAAGTGTATCAACCTTACATCCATCCACCCTTGCTGCTAATACTGAACATGAAAGCACAGGCTTATCATCTAAAAAGACTGTACAAAGTCCACAATTAGAAGTCTCGCAGCCACATTTGACACTATAACATCCATGCTCTCTTACAAAATCATAAAGTGTCATATCTGCCGCAATATCATCACTTACACTTTTACCATTAAGTATTATATTAATATTCATATCAATCTCCTATTTTGCAGGCATTTTTAATGCCTATTATCACTGCTAATATCAGTCCTTATTTATGAAAAGCTGCTCTAATGCTCTTTTAACCAGCACTTCCGTAAGATGACTTCTATACTCTGCACTTCCACGCATATTCGACTGTGTCGGCACTGTTTCTTTGGCATACTTTGCAAATTTATCTATTCTTTCATTAATATCAATATCCGCAGATGTATTATTTTCTATATTTTCTTTTTCATCTTTATTACATACTATATCATTGGATATATTATCATTACGTGATACTATTTCTGATAAAATATTATGTGTATCTTTTACTCTCATGGCTCTTCCAGGTCTTGCACCAATTACCACATTGCATGAATTATCCTTTAAATCTCTTGCTGCACAACAGGTAAGTACAGGAAGGTCTGTCTGTGTTATTCTTACTGCTTCATAGAATACATTTATGTCGTGTTTTTTCACAATAATAGCGACAATAATATCGTTATCATAAGCCGAGCCTGCAAATTCTTCCAATGGCACTATGCCACCCTTATAAAGCTCAACATATGTATCTAATGCAAGAAATAATGTAAGCACGTCAGAAAACCCATATCGTCCATATATGCTGCCTCCAACTGTTGCCATATTTCTAAACTGGACTCCGACTATATGTCTTAAACTCTCCTTTGCCATGTTACAGGTATATTTATTAAAGCCTTCGTGCTGCTCTAACTGTCTTAATGTTGTCATACAGCCAATCTTAAATTCCTGCTGATTTTCTTCTATTGTATCAAGCCCAAGTCCTGACAAATCTATCGCCGTCTGAATTCTTGTCTCTCCCATACGCATCCACATCATTCCACCTATAATGCGGTTAGCTTTCTTCTTGTTAAGCTCATATGCCTCATCAAGACTTTCAACCTTTTTATACGTCTGTATATTAAGCATTTAATCACCATCCATTCTTAATTATTCATTTTCAATGTTGTATTTCCCACACCTATTATTAATCTGATATTAACATATGGAGTAATCGTGGTCAATTATGTAATTGTTTATTATTAAATATATATGTAATTATTTATTATTAAATATATTGCCCTCTATGCTTCTTAACCAATAATATTATAAGCACCGGTGCTCCAAGAAGTGAAGTAAATACACTTACCGGCAGCTCCGTACCGGCTGCACTTCTTGCAAATATATCTGCCACCGTAAGTATTATGCTTCCTGTAAGTCCGCTTATTATAAATGTCTTAGTATCATTTTTTCCTGTAAGCAGTCTTGCCATATGCGGTGCTATAAGTCCTATAAAGCTTATAAGTCCTGTAGTACATATTATTGATGATACTACAAATGTTGCAATAGTAAGAATTAACAATCTGATTATTGTAACATTGACACCTAATGCTGCCGCCTCATCTTCATTTACCGAAAGTATCATTATCTGTCTGTATAATAACAACATAATTATAAAACCTGCTATTGTTGCAATTAAAGGCAGCCATATGCTGTCTATTGATATTGCATTAAGACTCCCCATTATCCAGTATTCGATTGAGGCAAGCTGTTTTTCCGGATCCGCCGCAAGCTTTAAAATCATTAAAAACGTCTGTGCCAGTGAATGTATTGCAATTCCTGAAAGAACTATATTATAACTGCTTTTTCCGGGTACGACATATGCAATAAGAAGAGTTATAATAAGTGTTATAAATGCTCCGGCAAATGCTGATAATGATACTACAGGCACAGCTGATGATATCATAACTATTGCAAATGCTGCACCGGCACTGGCTCCTGATGATACTCCGACAATATCAGGTGATGCAAGTGGATTTTTAAATACCATCTGGTATACATTGCCTGCAATGCCAAGTCCAAATCCTCCTATAATTCCCATTAATGCACGAGGCAGCCTTAGTCTTTTAAATACCATAACCTGCATTTTCTCACCTGATATAATCCTATGCAGTGATAACGGATACTGACCTGTCATCAGTGACCATATAAAAAGTAATAACATTAACACAATGCATAATGTGACAATAATGGTTATTCTGTATGTATATTTTTTATTGATTTTATTTTTCATAATATACTTAAATCTTTCTATACTATAAATTGAGATTTGTTGAAAACGGGGTGTAGATGGGGCAGGGTCGGTTTTTGTTGTATATTTTGAAACGATGGATAAATACTAAGAAGTTCTACGGATGAGCATTTTATGTATCTATAACGGTCGGGTCGTGCCAAATGCGGCGTCCTGCCGCTTGGCACTCGATTGTGCGTCCTGCA
>URAI01000128.1 GCA_900545725.1 uncultured Eubacterium sp. | reverse complement strand
GTTTTCCCATATTGTATTGTGCTGTATCTGTTATGGCAGTCTTCACAGTATGTTATAGCAGGAATTTTCTCTATAACAAGCTCTGACTCCACTAGCAGCTCTTCTTTCTTAATTGCCCACTTCCAGCAGTCTGTCAGGTATGTGTCTATAACTGTCGACACTTCTCCTAATTCAAGCACTACCTTTGTTATCTTTTCTATGTCATTCTGGATGGCTACTTCTTTAAGGTCATCTATTATGTGAAATACAACGCCTAATTCATGCATATTGTTTCCTCGTATTATATATGTAGTAGTTTTTACAGACCCTCTCCAAGGTCTTCATAACTATTTAGTCATAGTCTTGTTTCTCTTCAAATGCGGTGGTTTGCAATGACATAATTGTAACGGACGGACGATATAAGATATGGGACGGCAGTCACAAATAAAGGCCGGGAGGTGTTTTGGTAATAATGCGTAATGCACACTTGAAAGCTGTTTGTGATAGTTCTTAAACTTTCCCTTCAACCCACAGCAGCGATTTGACACGGATGTCAAATCGAGCTCATACGAAACAGGACGTTTCGTATGAGCGGTTGCGTCTATATAAAAAACATAAAAGGAAAGTTTTAGAAATATCCAATCAGCTTTCTGGTGACTGAAGCACTATTACTGAAATAACTCCCTAGCCTTATGGCGTCCGTTTGTTAATATATTTATAATTTACACATTTTATTCATCCAGCGACTGCATATAAGCATGCATTGACTCTGCCACAACCTTGCTGTGTGCGACAGCCTCAACAACAGTTCTTGCGCCGTTTACAACGTCACCAGAGGCAAATATGCCCGGGCGTGAAGTGTGTCCGGTTTCATCTGCTTCAAGCAGACCACGCTTGTTAGCATTAAGTCCCTTTGTCGTATTAACAAGACGTGTCATAGGTCCCTGACTGATAGAGATAATAACACTGTCAGACTCATATAACTTGTCAGTGCCTTCAACATCAGTGAAAGAGCCATCTTCATTTTCAATAATATCACGGAAAATAACACCGTTATCCTTGATTTCAACAGGACGTTTGTTAAATTCAAACTCAACGCCTTCAAGCTTGGCGTAGCTGTATTCGTACTGGCTTGCGGCAACTTCTTTTGTTATAGAAAAACATGTAAGATTGCGTACACCTTTTCTGATAGCAGTTCTTGCCACGTCCATAGCTGCATTACCTGCGCCGATTACGATAACACGCTCACCTAACTTATAACTGTCAGGATTGTTTAAGTAGTTGATACCAAAGTGGACATTTCCAAATGTTTCACCCTTAATATGTAGAGTATTAGGATTCCATACACCTGTTCCAACGAAAATAGCTTTATATCCATCGCGGAAAAGGTCTTCAATAGTGATGGCACTTCCGATAGTCGTATTAGGACGTACCTTGATACCTTTAAGTTCAAGATGACGGTATTCTATATCATCAAGCACAGACTTAGGAAGTCTGAACTCAGGAATACCATATCTTAAGACACCACCTATCTTATCCTTACCCTCAAATATAGTAACCTGATAGCCATATCTTGCAAGAATGATGGCGATAGTAATTCCAGCCGGACCAGAACCGATAATAGCAACTCTTTTTCCGTTAGAAGGCTTAGGACCTTCTGTCATCTTGTTAGCATAAGTAGTTGATATATAATTCTCTATAGTAGAAAAATGAACGGGTGCCCCCTTGCGGCCTAATACACAGTGCCCCTCGCACTGATTTTCGTGATTGCAGACAAGACTACACACAGTAGTAAGAGGATTGTTCTCAAACAACATCTTACCAGCTTCATCAAGCTTGTTTTCTTTAAGAAGCCTGATAGCCATAGGAATATTAGTGCTTATAGGACAGCCCTTCTGACACTGTGGTACTTTACATTGCAGACAACGATTAGCTTCATCCATAACATGTAGTGCCATATAATACCTGCTTTCTGCGCTGATTGCGCCGTATAATAAAAAAGCTAAGCTGCGGCATAATATAATGATTATATAAGATTACCAAAGCCGTCAGTGACAGGACAGATGGGCATAATCATTAAAGCTGCAGCTTAGTTATATTTTATCATATAAATATAAATATTAAAACAATAGATATTATTTTAACAAGTTTTTTAACAACTATTATCAGATTTATTTAATTTCTTTTATAAACATATACAATTCTGATGAATATGCTGTTGCATTATAGTTTCTGGAAACTGTTGTGCCATCCTCATATTCAACAGTTACTGTTAATGTGGTGCAAAGCGAATTAACATTTGCAAGCTTAAAGCCTATATACAGGTGTTCAAAATCCTTATAGTCAGCACAATATTCATTCTGGTGGTCAATATAAAGGAACTTTTCATTGGAGTTAAACAGTCTGTAGGTGTGATAACCCCACTCTTCTGAATACTTGTATAGTGAATGTTGCTTTCCATATTCATCCGGAATTTTATAGTCGTTGTCAGCGATCTCATCTGGAACAGCTTCACGGGTTAAAATGTTAGTATTCTCGTCAGAGGATGTCAGTGTAACTCTCTTAATATTTGAGCTGTTATCTGTAATCTGTATATTCAGGTCGAAGAATAAAACCCTTGTATGGGATGGTCCCCAACCCTGTGAGCTCCAGCCCTGAATGTCTGTCATGTGGTCAGCAGTGTCCTTGCTGTATGCAAGAGATAATCCCTTTGGGCCAAGCTCCTCGTTGTTTTCACCTGCATAGACTTTAAGGGTTGAAGTGCCAGAGCTGCTGTTTTTACTATCTATAAAATTTCGCACACTGTATACACTAAAACACAGGAGGATAATGGCCGCGGCAGCAGCGAGTATCCTGAAAATGTTTCTTCGTGAGCCGGCTTTGTGTGATGATTTGGCAATCGTAGAAGAATTACGCTGAGCGCTTTTATCCTGTAAGCCGCTGTTTAATGCTGACTTGTATGATTGTTTGCCTGCCATAGAAACGCTACTCTGATTAATATCATTTTGTAATCCGCCATCCATTGCCTGTTTATCTAAATCTTTGTGAGCAGGATTATCAGATAAAGAGCCATTGCCGCCATCTGAGCTGTCCTCCTGCGTAATCGCCGCCATAAGCGTGCGATTTATAAGTTCATCACTTGCAGTTATTTTGTTACAGTCATTATCAAATGCTTCTTTAAAATTCATAATCCTTCACCTCTTTTCTTAATATTTCCCTTGCTCTTTTAAGCCTCGTTTTAACATTGTCTGTAGATATGTCAAGTATATCGGCTATCTCATTGGTAGAATACTGTTCGTGATAAAACAGATATATTACGTCTTTGTATTTCTGTGGCAGGGCTGCTACAGTATCCCATACATACATAGAATTGATGTCAAATTCTTTATATGTACTGCTGTTTAGCGGCGTGGATGTGCCACTACCATGAAAGGAGCCATTAGCTGTGTCCGTATTATCTGTAGCTGCAATAGACGAATTATCGTCATATCCGGAATTATCATCGACACTTTTTATTACTTTGGAATTCCATGAGCTTTTAAGTACATTAATACATTCATTGACAGTTACCTTAAGAAGCCATGACTTTATGTGCATATCTGATTCAAAGTTGTTGCTGCATGTGTATAACTTAACGAAAACATCCTGAAAGACATCTTCAGCTTCACAGACATTTTTCAGCTTCAAAAGCGCCATGCGGTAAATATCGTTACTGTACAGTTTTAAAATGCGTTCGTATTCTTTGATGTTATTCTGATACCCCATATTGAGTTCACCTCTTTTTTGTCTGATAGTCAGGGCTTATAACACTGGCATCAATAAGATGACAAAGACATAAGTTAAAAATTCATATCGTGAAAGTACGAATGAAAAAAATCCCCCTGGCATTATATAATACAATTACGTAAAGCATAAAGTGACATAATTTAATAAAAAATGGATTGTAAATAAAATTAAATTTATAAGAATTATAGATTTGGTTAATAGAATATTTATTTTTGTACAATTTATTGTATAAGATTATATAAGATTGTACTTTTTATGTATTTTTTGGTTGATGTATATCAAATTGCTATGTCGGAATATAATTTTTGTATTAGCATAATTGCATAAATATAAAAATAGCATTGAAAAAATCGTAAAATTGACCAATGGTCATTTGCGCAAAGGTAGTAAACAGTCATAATTACCAACGTGTGATGGTGTTATATACATACATATATAAAGCAGTATTTATCAGGTATTTAAAACGTTTACGGACATTTCACAAAAGAAAAAGATTAATATGTGAATACGGCGGTCAAAAAATAAAATGTAAAAATGTACAGATATAAATACATAAAGTTGTGCAAAATTTTAAAATGTTACTAAAAACTTTGTTAAAAATTAAATTATTTAGCTTTACATTTCCAATAAATGGGTATACAATCCGCAGTGAGAAAACGAAAGGATAAGGAGATGGTTTTTTGAATGATTTAGCACAGAATCTTATTGAAGAACTTCAATGTGAGACCGTCTTTACGATTCCTGTTTTGGGTGGAATACCAGTTTCAGAAGCAGTTGTAGTTACCTGGATTATTATGGCTGTACTGGTAGTAATTGCATTTATACTGACCCGAAATCTTAAAGTGGACCACATAAGTAAGAGGCAGGCTGTTGCAGAAAGTATAGTAACAGGTCTTATGAATATGGTTCAGGGAATGGTTGGCGAAAAAGGAAAGGCGTATGTGCCTTATCTCACAACAGTTATGTTGTATATTGGCGTTTCCAATATCATCGGACTGTTTGGCTTTAAGTCCCCAACTAAGGACTTAAGAGTAACGGTAGCTCTCGCACTTATGAGTATTATTCTTATAGAGGCGGCAGGTATCTACCACAAAGGTGTTAAACGCTGGTTACACGGATTCGTAGAGCCAGTTGCAATCGTAACACCTATCAACATTCTCGAAGTAGTAACAAAGCCACTTTCGCTTTGTATGCGACTTTTCGGTAATGTATTAGGAGCCTTCGTTATTATGGAGCTTCTTAAGATGATACTTCCGGTTGGTCTTCCGGTTGTGTTCAGTCTGTACTTTGATATATTTGATGGTTTGCTTCAGGCGTATGTATTCGTATTCCTCACATCATTATATATTGATGAGATTACAGAGTAGTTCTGAACTTATGATACTGATATAACAATATAGTTATTATCAGACTGTCAGGGTCAGATATTAAGACACGTTAAAGCAGAGTTAGTTAAGTTTACACATAGGCTGCTCGCTAAGAGGAGAGCCTGTAATGTAATAAGCAGGCTTGTGGTGTAGGCGGAGAGCCTATAAAAATAAAGATATAGATATAATGTAGGTGTCAGGTTATCAGGTGTAAATGTTTATAAGACATTTGCAGTAAATACGGGATATATTGATAATTCAATATCAATAAATGTACAGAAAGCCGTATTACTACATTATAAGGAAGAAAAAGGAGATAAGATTATGAGTGGAACAATTATAGCTATTGGCGCAGGTAT
>URAI01000127.1 GCA_900545725.1 uncultured Eubacterium sp. | reverse complement strand
TTCAAAAATCACTACGCAGGGGATGATGACCGGTAAGTTGTGGGTTATCAATCTATATTTCAAAAATCTCTGCGCTTGGGGTGACGACCGGTAATTTACCGGTTAGAAGTATGCATATTTATATGTTTAGTTTTTGTTTTATCAAAGGATGACAATAATAATTTTGTAATGTCATAGTGATATAATAAAGACAAAAATAAAGAATTAATTTATCGAAAAGGTCGTGTGTATAATCAGTATATAAATCCGATTGTCCACACGACTTATATTTTTATGCTATTAAAGAAATGCAGTATTATCAAAATAAAATAAAAATAACTTGAAAATAAAATAATAGTTGCATAATATTGATATAGAAAGTATAATATTAGATATTTACCTATGCTATCATGGTAAAGTACTAAAATATTTACAATTTTACAGCAGGGTAAATCTAATAAGCTTTTTGCAGATGATATGCAGATATGGAGGATTGAAATGAGAAAATGCGTTATAACCGTAGTTGGTAAGGATACTGTAGGAATTATTGCAAAGGTGTGTTCATATCTTGCAGATACAAAGATTAATATCCTTGATATTTCACAGACAATTGTATCTGGTTATTTTAATATGATGATGATTGTTGACACAACAGATTCTGTACAGAATTTTGACGAAGTTATATCATCACTTGATAAGATAGGTGAAGAGATTGGTGTATCTATTAAGTGCCAGCGTGAAGAGATATTTGATATGATGCATAGAATTTAAGAAAGGTTAAACTATTATGATAAACATTTTTGAAGTTAATGAAACAAATAAGATGGTTGAGCAGGAAAATCTCGATGTCAGAACAATAACAATGGGTATTAACCTTCTTGACTGTGCCAGTGATAATCTTGATGAAGTTAATGAAAAAATATATAAAAAGATAACAACACTTGCAAAGGATCTTGTATCAACAGGTGAAGATATAGCAAAGGAATTTGGTGTGCCAATTGTTAATAAGCGTATATCAATAACACCTATTTCACTCGTTGGTGCAGCTGCCTGTAAGACACCTGATGATTATGTAACTATTGCTAAGACAATTGATAAGGCTGCACATGAGGTCGGAGTTAATTTTATCGGCGGATATTCTGCAATAGTATCAAAGGGCATGACTAAGAGTGATGAGCTTCTTATCCGTTCAATTCCTAAAGCTCTTGCATGTACAGAATTGATATGCAGCTCTGTTAATGTAGGTTCTACTAAGACCGGTATTAATATGGATGCTGTAAGACTTATGGGTGAGATTATCAAGGAAACAGCAGAGTATACTAAGGAAGACGATTCACTTGGATGTGCTAAGCTTGTTGTATTATGTAATGCACCTGATGATAATCCGTTTATGGCGGGTGCTTTCCATGGAGTGTCAGAAGATGATGCCATAATAAATGTAGGTGTCAGTGGTCCTGGTGTTGTAAAATATGCACTTGAGAAGGTAAGAGGCGAAAGCTTTGAAGTGCTTTGTGAAACTATTAAAAAGACTGCATTTAAGATTACAAGAGTTGGACAGCTTGTGGCGCAGGAAGCTTCAAAAAGACTTGGTGTTCCATTTGGAATAATTGATTTATCACTTGCTCCGACTCCAGCAATAGGTGACAGTGTAGCTGATATTCTTGAAGAAATCGGACTTGCAAGAGCTGGTGCACCGGGAACTACAGCAGCACTTGCTTTATTAAATGATCAGGTTAAGAAAGGTGGAGTAATGGCATCTTCTTATGTTGGTGGACTTAGTGGTGCATTTATTCCGGTCAGCGAAGATCAGGGAATGATAGATGCCGTTCTTGATGGTGCTTTAGTTATAGAAAAGCTCGAAGCAATGACATGTGTATGCTCTGTAGGTCTTGATATGATAGCTATACCGGGAGATACGAAGGCTTCTACAATATCAGGAATTATAGCTGATGAAGCTGCTATCGGTATGGTCAACCAGAAGACAACAGCGGTAAGAGTAATTCCTGTTGTCGGCAAGGGCGTTGGAGAGACAGTTGAATTTGGCGGACTCTTAGGATATGCACCTATAATGCCTGTCAATAACTTTGACTGTTCAGCATTTGTCAACAGAAAGGGAAGAATCCCTGCACCTATACATAGCTTTAAGAATTAGTAAGCTGTATTCTGGGATTGGCATGCCGGATTGATATAAACTGGATATAAAATATTAAAAGCTGATACAATGATTTATGTAATTGGATGTTACATGAATTTTGTATCAGTTTTTCCTATATACAGGCTGGCGGAATTCATCTTTTATAATCATATTATATTTATTGTATACAAGCTGGTTATAAATAGAAGTGCAATAAATATCATCAACGAGCATATCTTTATAATCGGCGGTTTTAGTTATAATCTGCGGACTGCATTTCTTTTTGATTTCGGAAAGATATTTCTGTCCTGTTGTATCAAAGCCGAGTATTCTTATATACGGAACATTTTCACCACTATAATGAGCAGCATTTATTTTAGTAATGTTAAGAATAATATGAAGTACGCAGCGGCAGATTCTTGAATAGGTATATTGTCTGCTTTTAACATTCATACAATAAGACGACAGCGGTTCGTTCCCTTTAAAGCAATCAGCCATGCGGTTGCCAAGTTCTATGCTTATGTCCATATAGGAGCTTAATTCTTTGGCGATGCTGTTTTTATCGTAAAGACATTTATTGAATAATCCGGACATTTTGTAATTAAATAAAGCAGTCATGTCATCAAGCAATATAGGGGGCTGTTCGTTTATACGCTCTGCCATGCTTCCAGGAAGCAGAGAGGATAAATCAGAGGGCAGGGTGAACTTTTTGCTGTTATTATTAGTGCATGTACTTTCTGAATTGATATAGCTGCAATATTGTGTCCTTATAGCAGACGCACTGGGAAGACCGTTTATTACATTTTCATTATAACCCGTACCTTCTCTTTTTATGGTGAAAGGTTTGATATTGAAGGAATGTTTTATTATTGATTTGATATATTCAATACCGAGTGTGTTGTTGGGTGAGGATAATGTATTGGTTATATTTTCAACAGGTGCATTATTGCTTTTTTGTAATGTCTCATATTCTGTCATATATTTAACAAGCGCTGACTGTCTGGCTGCCGGAAATGAATTGCCCTTTGACAGAAGCCTTTTTAATTCATCTCTGTAGGCAGCAGGTTCATTTACTAAAATATCAGCTGCCTTGTATAATATATCTATATTGCCACATTCACTTCCAAATACAACATAATCGCACATTAATGAATTAAGAAGTCTGACTGCTCCATCAGCAAAGCCCTCGGCACTTGAAACAGCATAGAAAGAGGGAAGCTCAATGCACAGATTCACTCCGGCATCAATGGCAGCAGCACAGCGTAGATATTTATTAACAATTGCCGGTTCGCCTCTTTGTACAAAATTACCGCTCATAACAGCAATGCAGCAGTCTGCTCCTGTTATTTCCTTAGCTTTCTGCATGTGATATATATGTCCTGTATGAAGTGGATTATATTCTGTGATAAGACCTACTGATTTCATTATAATCTCCATTCCGCAGGCATTTTCTAATTCCAGAGGAATCACAAGCCCAATGTCAGCTCTGGCTTGGCGATAAAGACTGATTTATGACGCCTGCGGCACAAATCAGCAAGTTCATTTATGAACTTATCCTCCTTGAGAATTGTTATTTTTCTAAAGTATAAGTTGGCAGATATAGAAAAATATACAAAAATAACTTCTTCTTATCTGTGTTCTAAATACACTCAGACAGATTAAGTCAGGCAGCCTGAATAGTACTAATAAGCTTCAGGATACTTTCTGACCAACACATCATATGTATATTTGCCATAAATATGTATAATGATACAATATTTTATAAAAAAAATGAAGTGCATGTTTTTTTAAACATTAAAAACCTTGTTTTGATGAAAAAATTGGTATATACTCATTATAGGATTTCGGTAGTAACCGGAAAATATATTCAAAATACAAGGAGGAGTCAAGAATCATGGGATTTATTGACACAATCAAAGAAAGAGCTAAAGCAGATAAGAAGACTATCGTATTACCAGAGTCTATGGACAAGAGAACATTTGAAGCTGCAGAAAAGATTTTAAAGGAAGGTATTGCTAACCTTATTATTATTGGTACTCCTGAAGAGATCGCAGAAAACAGCAAGGGATTTGATATCTCTGGAGCAACAATAGTAGATCCATTTAATGATCCTAACAAGCAGAAATATATTGATAAGTTTGTTGAATTAAGAGCTAAGAAGGGTGTTACACCTGAACAGGCTAAGGAGCAGATGGAAAAGGATTATATGTACTATGCATGCCTTATGTGTAAGTGTGGAGATGCTGATGGTGCTGTTTCAGGTGCATGCCATTCTACAGGTAACACAATCCGTCCAGCACTTCAGTTATTAAAGACTAAGCCTGGCATCGGAAGTGTATCAGGTTTCTTCCTTATGGAAGTTCCAGATTGCGAATTAGGTGAAAATGGATTATTTGTATTCGCTGACTGTGCTGTTAATCCGGATGTGGATTCAGATAAGCTTGCTGAGATAGCTATGTTATCAGCAGAAAGCTTTGAAGCATTTACAGGAGCAGATGCTAAGGTTGCTATGCTTTCATTCTCTTCATATGGAAGTGCTAAGCATGACAGAGTAACAATGGTAGCAGATGCAGTTAAGATTGCACATGAGAAGTATCCTGAACTTACAGTTGATGGTGAACTTCAGTTAGATGCAGCACTTGTTCCAGAAGTAGCTAAGTTAAAGGCTCCTGACAGCAAGGTTGCAGGTAAGGCTAATACATTAGTATTCCCTTCACTTGAAGCCGGTAATATCGGTTATAAGCTCGTTCAGAGACTTGCTAAGGCTGGTGCTTATGGTCCTGTTCTTCAGGGACTTTCAATGCCAGTTAATGACTTATCAAGAGGGTGTTTCGCAGAGGATATCGTTGGTGTAGTAGCAATGACTTCTGTACAGGCTCAGAATGCAGCAAAGTAGTCTTATACGATACTATAAAATGTGTAATAATTTAATATTGGCTTATTAGATTATACGCATAATTTGATTGTGTAAAATATTACTATTCATAGATAGGAAAATGTGGATAATACATATAGCTGATATAGAATATCTATTAACTTTTATATTTTGAGATTGCATAATTATAAAATATATTATGCAGCCTGAAGATTAATATCATTACTATGTATGGGTAGTTGCTAAAAGATTACAACGTGGTGCTTATATATACAGTATCACGTTGTAATCAGTTTATTACAAATAAAAATGCGTGTTAATACACGAAGGAATGGAGTAAATATAATGAATATTCTTGTATTAAATTGTGGTAGTTCATCACTTAAGTACCAGTTAATTAACATGGATGATGAAAGTGTTATTGCAAAGGGTCTTGTAGAAAGAATCGGTATTGAGGGTTCTATTCTTACACATAAGCCAACAGGAAAGGACAAGTATGTTGTAGAGACACCTATGAAGGATCACAACATCGCTGTTAAGCTTGTGTTAGATGCTCTTATGGATGCAGAACATGGTGTAATTAAGTCAACAGACGAAATCGCAGCAGTTGGACACAGAGTACTTCATGCAGGCGAGAAGTATATAGAATCTTGTCTTGTAACAGAAGATGTTAAGAAAGTTGTAAGAGAGTGCTTTGACTTAGGACCTCTTCATAATCCTGCTAACTTAATCGGTATTGAAGCTGTTGAAGCTGCAATGCCAGGCAAGCCAAATGTAGCAGTATGGGATACAGCATTTGGTGGAACAATGGAGCCTAAGGCTTATCTTTATGCTATTCCACGTGAATACTATGAAAAGTATGGCGTAAGAAGATACGGTTTCCATGGAACAAGCC
>URAI01000126.1 GCA_900545725.1 uncultured Eubacterium sp. | reverse complement strand
CCAATACAATCCGCCACTTCCCCACTACACCCCGTATTTCAACAAATCACAATTTTGTAAATATTACCGGATAACAAACAACATGGTAATCAAAAGGCTGTATCATCAAAGACAGAAGATACATCAGATGTAATACTTTGGACAACCATATTTGCAACTGCACCTGCTGGAATAATTGAGTAAATGCATTAATCAATACGGATATTTAATTAATAAGGTTTATATGGTAAACTAAATTTTGAGAATTAAGGAATATGTGTTATAATAAAAAATATATTTTATAATGTGGAGGAAATAATGGAAGGCAACAGAATTATAAGAGCAGCAATATTAGGAGCAGGAACAGTAGGAAGTGGTGTATATAAGCTGGCAGGCATGATGTCAGAGGATTTTCTTAATAAGACCGGTGCAAGGTTAGAGATTAAAAAAGTACTTGTAAGAAGTCTTAATAAGGAAAGACCGGGATTTGATAAATCTATTCTTACAGATTCATGGGAGGAAATAGTAAGTGACCCACAGATAGATATTGTAATCGAGCTTATGGGTGGAATAGAACCGGCAAGAACATATGTTATAGAAGCACTTAAGGCAGGTAAGCAGGTCGTAACAGCTAATAAGGATCTGCTTGCAGAGCATGGTCAGGAGATAATGCATGCTGCGGATGAGACAGGAGCTGACTTACAGTTTGAGGCTGCTGTAGCAGGCGCTATACCTATTATACGTCCGTTAAAGCAGAGTATGGCAGGTAATCATATATCTGAGGTAATGGGAATAGTAAATGGAACAACTAATTATATCCTTACTAAGATGACAGAGACAGGAATGAGTTATGAGGCGGCTCTTGAGGAAGCTACGCAGCTTGGATATGCGGAAGCAGATCCTACAGCCGATGTTGAAGGATATGATGCCGGTAGAAAGATTGCAATAATGGCATCACTTGCATTTAACTCAAGGGTTACATTTTCACAGGTATATACAGAAGGAATAACTAAGATAACTGCCGATGATATCAGTTATGCAAAGGAATTTGGATATGTAATCAAGCTGCTTGGGGTTGCAAGAAATACACAGTCAGGAATTGAAGTTAAGGTTCATCCTATGCTTATTCCACAGGAACATCCGCTTGCCGGAGTAAGAGAATCACTTAATGCAGTATTTGTTCATGCAGATGCTATGGATGATGCAATGTTTATGGGACGTGGAGCAGGTCAGATGCCAACAGCAAGTGCAGTAATGGGTGATGTTGTAGATGTTATGAGAAATATTGTAAATAATTGTTGTGGACGAGTAGGATGTAGTTGTTATAAGTCAATACCGGTTAAGAATATAGCGGATACAAGCAGCAAGTTCTTCTTGAGAATCAAGGCAGCAGACCGTCCCGGCGTACTTGCCAATATAGCAAGCGTACTTGGTAATAATAATGTAAGTATAGCACAGGTTGTACAAAAGAGCCGTAAGGAGGGAATAGCTGAGCTTGTTATAATTACCGATGAGGTTGAAGAGAGTTATTTCAATGATGCAATGGCTGTATTTAAAGGAATGTCTGTTATATCAGAGATTTCAGGAGTAATAAGGGTATATTAATTTAACCTCTTGTGTCTGTTCAAATAAGTTATTTGGGAGTCTGTAAAGGTAAAAAATAATTTATATATATATTGTATAGAAATAATGATATTTATATACGAATAAGGATATACAATGATTAATAACCGGAGGAATTTATGGCATCAAAGTATTATGCGGTAAGAAAAGGGATTAAGACAGGAATATTCCGTTCATGGGCTGAATGTAAGGCAGTAGTTGATGGTTATTCCGGTGCACAGTATAAGAGTTTTACCAATGAAGCTGATGCGAAGGCATTTTTAGGAATATCAGATGGATTGTCATCAGAATATAGATTAAAAAAATGTGATGTAATTAACAAGGAAGCTGCACAACAGGATGCTGTACATGGAAAAAGACCATTTGCTTTTGTTGACGGTTCGTTTAATATAGCTACACATACATATGGTTACGGTGGCTTTATTGAATACGATGATAAAAGAGAATACATTCAAGGAAGCGGCAATGATTCAGATATGGCATCAATGAGAAATGTTGCCGGGGAAGTGCTTGGGAGTATGGCAGCTATAGAGAAAGCAATTCAGCTGGGGCTAAGTGAAATTGACATATATTATGACTACATGGGCATAGAGATGTGGGCGATGGGACTGTGGAAGCGTAATAAAAAAGGAACGATTGCATATTATGAGTATGTTAATTCTGTTAAAGACAAGATAAATATAAGATTTGTAAAAGTAAAAGGACATTCAGGCGTTGAAGGTAATGAACTGGCGGATAAGCTTGCAAAGCAGTCAGTTGGAATTGGAGATTAGTGTGAACAATACAATTGTAAGGCGGCAATATTAAAAAAAATAGTTCATCATGTGGAAACGGCAGAATATATGATGAAACTGACAAATTATATAATATAGAAGAGGG
Source organism: uncultured Eubacterium sp. (assembly GCA_900545725.1). Lineage (GTDB taxonomy): Bacteria > Bacillota > Clostridia > Lachnospirales > Lachnospiraceae > Lachnospira. The sequence continues at coordinate 3,431 of URAI01000126.1, read as the reverse complement.
TTATAATGAGTAGTAACAAAAAATCGGGCAGCAGGTTTAGATGGATACAAATTATATTTATTATACTGGGAGCGGCAGCAATTATTATAGAACTGGCATATATTTTGAAAGTTGTTCCACAAAGTGCCGGCAGTAGTAATGAAACATCAGTTGTAACACAGAGTACATCAGAGGTTAAGAGTGATAAGACTGCAGGGAACAATGAGGATAAGGAGAATAATGACAATAATATCAATAAATATGTATTTGTAGGAGATTCAAGATATGTAGGAATGTCTGCATATAAAGAAGATACAGATACATTTATCGCAAAGAATAATATGGGATATTCGTATCTTGAAGAACAGATGAGCCTTATAAAGCAGTCATGTGATAAGAATACAGCACTTATTATAGGACTGGGGGTCAATGACCTTAAGTATAGCAGAGAAAAATATATAACAACAATCAATAGTATGGCTGATGCGATGGATTGTAAGATATATTATATGCTTGTTAATCCTGTAGATGAGAAGAAGGAAGTTTCATATGGATATAGTGTGGAAAATAATACCATAAATGAATTTAATAAAGCTATGAAGGCAGAATTAACATCAGACGTTCACATAATAGATACTTACAGTTATTTACAATCACAGGGATATGTGACTGTTGACGGACTTCATTATGATAATGATACATATAAATTAATATACGATTATATCAAGGAAGTTATTAAGAAAGATAATAAGGCTTAAATAAATATATTGATATACCATTTAAAATATGTTATTGTTCAATATGCGTTTTTAATGATATGAAGTTATATTTATAACACAAAAAAGGAGAAATTTAATGGAATTACAGATTTTACACTGGTTTGGTTCAATACATAATGTAGTACTGAATCCCATAATGTATGCATTTACATGTCTTGGAGATGCAGGAATATTATGGATATTACTGGCACTTGCATTATTAACAATTTTACCTAAGAAGTATAGAAGAGTGGGACTTACAATGGCAATAGCACTTATATTATCACTTATAATGTGTAATGGTGTTATGAAAAATCTGTATCACAGAACAAGACCATTCGTAGCAGATCCAACCCTTAGCCAGACTGAATTATATGGAATATTTGCCACTATTCATGATTGGTCTTTCCCATCAGGTCATACATCTGCTTCGTTTGCTGCGGCACTTGCGATGTTTATGTGGTATAAAAAAGAAGGGATATGGACAATTATAGTTGCAGTTATGATATCTGTATCAAGATTATATCTTACAGTGCATTATCCTACAGATGTACTTGCAAGTCTTATTCTTGGTTCATTATATGGTATAATAGCTTACTTTATAGTAAGAGCATTGCTTAATAAGTTCCCTAAGATGAGAGCGGTATTTGCTAAGGGAAAGCCATATAAGACATTATTTAAGTAAGTATGTGATATATGTAATGTAATCAATTAAGTAAATATATATGATATATGTCATGTAATCATTTAAGTAAATATGTAATGATATTTCACAATGCGATATAAGCAGTAATAACGGACTGCCGTGCTAAGAAATACCGGTACAAGTATAGATAATAATATTTATCAATTTTATGTGCTGGTATGATTTTAATTAGTACGGCAGTCTTTTTATATAGAAAATCAATTAAAATAATTAAAAAGATTTAAGAATGTATAAAAGATAAAATAATTTACAAATATTGTTATATAGAATATAATAAATAGAATAGGCGTCTTGATAAGTTACAAATGTTCATGGATATATAGCTAAAGATGTTTATTATTAAATTTTATACAGTAATTTTTATTAATATTATTTATAAGTATTGATTAAATAATCTGTATATTACGAAGAAATCAGGAGGAATTACGATGGGAAAGATATTCAAATTTGACAAAGATGTAGATACTGACCAGATTATTGCGTCACAGTATCTTTTATATCCTACAATAGATGAGATGAAGGTTCATACATTTGAGTCGCTTGATAAGGACTTTGCGGCAAATGTTAAGCCGGGAGATTATGTGGTAGCTTCAGATAATTTTGGATGTGGTTCATCAAGAGAACAGGCACCAAGTGTACTTAAGGCATTGGGTGTCAAGGCTGTTATAGCAAAATCATTTGCAAGAATATTTTATCGTAATGCAATTAATATAGGACTTCCGGTTATTGTATGTAAGGATTTACATGACAATGTGGAAAGCGGAGATGAGATGGAATTATTACTTACAGAGGGTATTGTTAATGTTAATGGAAAGCAATATGAATGTACTAAGCTTCCACCTTATATGCAGGGAATATTAGATCAGGGTGGTCTTATCGCCTCTCTTAATAAGTAAATATTGATTTTATAATTAAGATATAGCAGAGATGTAAATATAATTTGAAAGGCTGTATGGCCATATGCAGCAATATATATAAGTTAAATATGGTCATAGTCAGAAGTCAGAATTTTTAAGGTCTGCGGAATGGAGAAAAATATGGGAATGACAATTGCCGAGAAGATAATTGCTGCGGCAGCAGGAGTTAAAGAAGTTAAGCCGGGAGATATACATACAGTAGAGCTTGACCGTATGATGAGTAATGATGGAACAACACATCTTACAATAGATATGTATAATAAGTTAAAGAATCCACATATAGCCGATGTTGATAAGCTCGTATGGATTGTAGACCACAATGTTCCTTGTGACAGCGTAAAGACTGCTAATTCACATAAGAAAATGAGAGATTTTGCAAAGGAGCATAATATTAAGTTTTATGAGGGCGCAGGGGTCTGTCATCAGATTATGCTTGAAAATCATGTAAGACCGGGTGAATTAATATTTGGTGCGGACAGCCATACATGTGCATATGGCGCTTTAGGAGCATTTGGCACAGGAGTAGGATGTACTGACTATCTGTATGCGATGGTTACAGGCAAGTCGTGGTTATTAGTACCTGAAACTTTAAGATTTAATCTTACAGGTAAATTAAATGATGGTGTGTATGCAAGGGATCTCATTCTTACAATTATCGGTATGATAGGTGCAAATGGTGCTAACTATATGGCAATGGAATTTGCAGGAGATGGAATGAAAAATCTTACAATAAGTGACAGAGCGGCTATATGTAACCTTTGTGTTGAGGCAGGTGCTAAGACAGCACTTATGGAGGTAGACGATATCACACTTGAATATCTTAAGGCACATGGAAGAGAACCTAAGTATTCATTTAAGAGTGATGAAGATGCTGAATTTGCAAAAGTATATGATATAGATTTAAGTACTATTAAGCCTATTGTTGCAAAGCCGCATTTTGTTGATAGTGTAGTTGATGCTACAGAGTGTCTTGGTGTACATATTGATGAAGCATTTTTAGGTTCATGCAATAACGGACGAATTGAAGATTTAAGAGTTGGTGCAAATATTATCAAAGGTAAAAAAGTTAAT
>URAI01000125.1 GCA_900545725.1 uncultured Eubacterium sp. | reverse complement strand
GAGCACCTGACTCTTAATCAGGGTGTCCAGGGTTCGAACCCCTGGCGGCGCACTTTTTTACCTGTATTCCTGGATATTTGGAATGCAGGTTTTTTGTATATATGGTAATATATTATGTAGTAATATATAATACAGATATTAATATTGCAGGAAATATTTGTGCCGCAGGCGTCACAAAGCAGCCGTTATCGCAGAACCAAATCTAATATTTGGCGCACGATTCCTCCGGCATTAAAAATGCCTGCGCAATGGGGGTTAGTATGAATAAATATATAGAACTTCATGCACATATTGATGGTGCAATTACAGTGGATATTGCAAAAAAACTTGCAAAATTGCAGAATGTTACGCTTGAAGCAAAAAACGACGAGGAGCTTTGCAGTATGCTTACGGTATCTGATGACTGTGAAAGTCTTAACGATTTTTTGAAGTGCTTTGAATTGCCGCTTAAGCTGCTTCAGACAAAAGAAGGGTTAAGCGAGGCAGTATATCTTATACTTGAAGATATGAGAAAAAATAATGTGATATATGCAGAATTGAGGTTTGCACCACAGCTTCATACACAGCAGGGCATGACACAAAAGATGGCAATAGAGGCAGCACTTGATGGAATTAAAAGAGCTTTAATACCTGCTAATCTGATATTATGCTGTATGCGTGGTGATGGCAATGAAGAACAAAATGACCTTACAGTAGAACTTGCGCATAAGTATCTTGTTAAGGATGGCGGAGTGGTGGCTGTTGACCTTGCAGGAGCTGAAAGCTTATATCCTAATACATCTTACAAAAAGCTTTTTAAAAAGGTATCGGAGTATGGAATACCATTTACAATACACGCAGGAGAGGCCGATGGCGCAGGAAGTGTGATGGAGGCTGTCAATATGGGAGCAGCACGTATAGGACATGGAGTAAGAATTGCAGGCAATGAATCGGTAATTGAGGCAGTTATTAAAAATAACATAACGCTTGAGATGTGTCCTACAAGTAACAGACAGACCAGGGCGGTACAGGATATGGATGACTACCCTGTGATGGATTTTATAAAAGGAGGAATAAAGGTCACTATAAATACTGATGACCCGGCAATAGAGGGGACTACGCTGCCGCAGGAATTTGAATATCTTAAAAATAGTTTTGGCCTTACGCAAAAACAAGTACGGCTGTTGTGTAACAATGCAATAGATGCAGCATTTACAAGTGAACAGACGAAGCAGAAATTAAGACAGATTATTATACAACAGGAAACCTTGTAAAAACATAGTGTAAAAATATAGCGTGCAAAAATATAGTGTGTAAAAATATAGCTGGCATCTGTATAAAAATATGCTTGCAATTTTCATATATTTAATGTATTATATTATTCGTCTTAAAGTTCAGTAGGAATAATATCGATTTATAATTAGATGATTATCTGTTTTTTTAATATTAAAGATTATTCATTAAATCATATTACATGACTGTCGGATAATATAAGCGCCGCTAGCTCAGTTGGTAGAGCACCTGACTCTTAATCAGGGTGTCCAGGGTTCGAACCCCTGGCGGCGCACTGTAAAAAGTCTTTTGATTTGGCAAAGATGCCGGATTGGGAGACTTTTTTTGTTATATAAATTTAAAATGCTATTTATTTAAAATATAAATTTAAAATCAGGATGTAGAGCTTTAAATGTAAAACTTTGGACATAATAATATAAGTAATATGACAAAGTGGCAGTTATACAGCCTGCGGAGGTGGATTATAATGGGAATATTTGATATTATAGGTCCGGTCATGGTAGGACCGTCAAGCTCTCATACGGCAGGAGCTGTAAGGATAGGTTATATATCGGAAAGACTTCTTGGAGAACCGGTTAAAAAGGCGGTAATTAATCTATATGGTTCGTTTCTTGCAACAGGTAAGGGACACGGAACACAGAAAGCAATAGTTGCAGGGCTTTTGGGAATGAAAACAGATGATATAAGGATACCGGACAGTTTTGAAATTGCTAAAGCAGAAGGAATGGAATTTGAATTTGGAGAGGCTGTATTAAAGGATGCACATCCTAATACAGTACAGTTATTTCTTACAGGCATATCAGGTAAGCAGCTAGAGATTGTAGGAGAGTCGATAGGTGGTGCAAGAATTAATATAGCACAGATTGATGGAATAGAGACAAATTTTTCAGGGGATTATCCAACACTTGTTGTCCATAATCTTGACCAGCCGGGGCATGTATCAGAGGTTACGTCAATGCTTGCACACAAGGGTGTGAATATTGCAACAATGCAGTTGTACCGTTCTGTAAGAGGTGGAGAGGCGGTTATGGTTGTTGAATGTGACCAGCAGATTCCACAAGATGGAATAGAATGGCTGTCGCATGTTGAAGGAGTAAATAAGGTGACATATCTTAGTATATGACAGAAATGAGGATTAATATGGAAAATAATACAATTGTATATCATTCAGTTCAGGATGTGCTTGATATATGTGACAGATTAAAGCTTCCTTTCTGGAAAGTTATAATGAAAGCTGACTGTGATGAAAGACAGGTTCCAGAAGAGAAAACTTTTGAAACGATGAGGAGTATGTATAGGGCCATGTGTCAGGCTGATAAGGACTATGATAAGGATTTGAGGTCTGCAAGTACGATGGCTGGTGGAGATGGCGAAAGAATGAGTAAATTTAATGCTACGGGTGCCAACCTTTGCAGTGATTTTACAGCACTTGCAATGGAAAAAGCTCTTAAGATGGGGGAGTCTAATGCATGTATGAAAAGAATTGTGGCAGCACCAACAGCAGGATCATGCGGGGTGATTCCGGCGGTATTTATCTCATACCAGCAATGCTTTAATGTAAATGAAGACAGGATAATTGAGGCAATGTTTATTACCGCCGGTCTTGGAATGATTATTGCGGAAAATGCAAGTATTGCAGGAGCATCAGGCGGCTGTCAGGCAGAGATAGGTTCGGCAAGTGCAATGGCGGCGGCAGGGCTTGCATATCTGTGTGGTGGTGATAATGAAACAATTGTACATGCGATGACTCTTGCATTAAAAAATATGCTGGGTCTTACCTGTGATCCGGTATGTGGTCTTGTCGAGGTACCATGTATTAAAAGAAATGCAGCAGGTGCCGTAAATGCAATAAGCTCATCACAGATGGCAATGGCAGGAATTAGAAGTGCAATTAAGCCAGATGAGGTAATTGATAGTATGAGAAGAATAGGAAATGATATGCCGGCATGTCTTAAGGAAACGAGTGAGGGTGGACTTGCCATTACGCCATCGGCATTAAAGATAAAAGCTAAGCTTGAAGAAAGGTAATTATAAGGCGGTATTCAGAAAAAAGAAATTTTTAAAATATAAACTATATTAAAAAAATATAAAAAAGTGCTTGCATTTTTTAAAATGCTGATATATAATATCACTTGTGTTTACGGATGTACTTGTTTGTGTACGGTATAACATAAGTGAATAAGCGCCGCTAGCTCAGTTGGTAGAGCACCTGACTCTTAATCAGGGTGTCCAGGGTTCGAACCCCTGGCGGCGCACTTACAAAAGTCTTATGATTTGGTCGATGAGCCGGGTTGTGGGGCTTTTTTCTTTTTATAATTCTATAAGTTCTATATCTGATTTCACATCTGATTTTATATCTGATTTCACATCCGTCTGTTTGCTTTCCTGTAATAAATATTGGTATTATTAAATATCTGACAGCATATATAAATAATAGTTTAAAATATGGGGAAAATATATTTGCCATCTGATATGGATACTTAGAAAAATAAGATTTCCGTAACTGTTTATAGTTTATTAAATAAGGCGGAAAAGGTTAGGATGGCAGAAAGGCGGGGGTTTTAATATGCATCAGAATTATGGTTATGATGATTCGTATGATGAATATTCATTTCCACCAAAGCGAAGTGTATATGGTGATTATGATGGATATGATGAGGACTGTTATGATATGTACCTGACAGATGACGATTACCTTGATAATATTAATGCATGCAGTGCCGGAGATTGTACGGGGCTTGTGGTAAATGGAACAGTGGATATTAAACAGCCGTATGCTTATGAGGATATCTATAATTACAGTCAACCGCAGAAGGAGAGGTAATGGTAATATATTATAAATAATAAAATGTATATAAATATTTTATTATATATTTCAGGGTCAGATTGACGGACAATTAAACATGTTATATTATTAAAGAGCTTGTTTATACAGGCTCTTTATTGTATTAGATTTATTTTTATGGAGGGTATGCCGGTATATGTATGGTTATATTGTGATTAACCAGCCTGAATTAAAATTTAAGGAGTATGACATTTACCGTTCATATTATTGTGGACTGTGTCATGTCTTAAAGGAGAATTATGGGTTTAAGGGCCAGATATCAATAAGCTATGACATGACATTTCTTGTAATGCTGCTTAACGGATTATATGAACCAGGGATTACTTATATACAGGAAAAATGTGCAGCCCATCCGGTAAGAAAGCATCAGACCAGATTCAGTCAGATTACAGAATATGTTGCGGATATGGACATTCTTATGACATATTATAAATGTCTTGATGACTGGGAAGATGAAAAGAAGATAACAAGGGGAATATTTGCATCAGGTCTTAAAAAGGCTGCGATGCATATAATGGATAAATATCCTGATAAAGCACAAAAGATTAAAGAACAGTTATTAAGACTGTCAGAGATTGAAAAGCGTAATGAGACAAATATAGATGTGGCGGCAGATCCATTTGCCAATATACTTGGGATTATATGTGCGATATATGATGATGAATGGAAAGATATGCTGTTTCATATGGGATATAACCTTGGTAAATTTATATATCTTATAGATGCGTACGAAGATATTGATTCAGATATAAAAAAGAATAATTATAATGTATTTAAGACACATATGTCAGACGATGGTTTTGATGATATGTGTGCTTCAATACTTAATTGTATTATGGCAGAATGTGCCAGAAATTTTGAAATGCTTCCAATAATAGAGGATGCACAGATACTTAGAAATATAATATATTCGGGAGTCTGGACACGCTTTGAACAAATCCGGGCAAAACGAAATGAACAGGAGAATAAAGTTGACAGATCCGTATAGTATTCTTGGGGTATCAAGAGATGCCTCTGATGAGGACATTAAAAAAGCATATAGAAAGTTAAGCCGTAAGTACCATCCTGATGCCAATATTAACAATCCTAATAAAGCACAGGCTGAGGAGATGTTTAAGACGGTCCAGCAGGCGTATAACCAGATAATGAAGGAAAGACAGGGAGGTTATACACAAGGCGGTTATGGACAGGGCGGATATTCCAATGGGGGATATTCACAGTCAGGCAGTTACTATGGTAATGGACAAGGCTACGGCTATGATGGGGACAGGCAGAATTCCGGACAGGGGGATTTTGGAGGCTTCTGGGGATTTGGTCCGTTTGGTTTTGGCGGCTACTATGGAGGTTCACAGGGTGGATATAATGGAGCAGGTCCTGATATGGGAAATGACCCTACAAGCATGCACCTTAAAGCAGCGGCTAATTATATAAGAAATGGTAGCTTTGATGAGGCTGTTAACGTTCTTAATGGAATTGTAGACAGGGATGCGAGATGGTATTTTTATGCTGCACAGGCTAATTCCGGTAAAGGGAATCAGGCGACAGCATTAGAATATGCAAGAAAAGCTGTTGAGATGGATCCTGATAATTCCATGTATCAGAATCTGTATAGAACATTACAAAGCGGAGGACAGTGGTATTCAGGAATGGGTCAGCAATATGGACGTCCTGCACAGGGAACAGGTAATCTTTGTTTCAGGCTTATACTTCTTAATCTCATATGTAATCTCTGCTGTGGCAGTGGATTATGCTGCGGTGGTGGAAACCGTTACTACTATTAATTGTGATTTGTTGACCATTTGTTGAAATACGGGGTGTAGTGGGGAAGTGGCGGATTGTATTGGGAATTTTA
>URAI01000124.1 GCA_900545725.1 uncultured Eubacterium sp. | reverse complement strand
ATTACTTTGGGCGATATCTTTCATAAAAATCCTCATTTCTAAGCAGCGTTGTTGTGAAGAGGCGAAGAAAAAATCGCACAGGCGATTTTTTTCTGCCATCAAGGGCTATTTGTTCTGCTCAGAAACAAATAGCCGTGTGAATAATCGGCATATCAATCTGATTATTCACACTAACTCTTTTTGTAAAATATATAATATTTAAGTATGTAATATTTTTATTATAAAATTGATACGGCTTGTGTTTAGTCAATATGAATTATTTGGAATTATTGATAAATTTTATAATTCCATTATAAATTATTAATTGGTTTTGTGCAAGATATGTAAAGAAAATACATATATTTGTCAAAATATGTATAGTATAAAAGTTATAAAATGAGTAGTATATAGATAGAAATTTAACAAGCTATTGTTTAGGAGGATATATAATGAAAGTATGTTATAATGCACAAAATGTTGTATTTAATGGCAATTATTATTCTATATATACAAATGCAGTTGAAATACGTTTGTGGTTTTTAACTGACGATATTATAAGAATAAGAGCCGGATTTGATGGTGACTGGGATGAGGCTTCTTATAGTCTTGTAAAAACAGCGTGGGATTCAAGAACGGATGAATTAATGAAAGACTACCGGAAAAAAGTTAAGGCTGCAGATTCCACATTAACTGATGATAAAGATAAGGCGGTAATAGTTGGAAATAAGCTTCGTATTGAGGTAGAAAAAAATCCTTTTCGTATATGTGTATATGATTCAGAGGGAACTTTGATTCATGCTGATATTACAGATCTTGCATATCGTGAGGATTCTAATAAAAGACGTATTCATACAAGTCAGATAGAAGCAGATGATTATTTTTATGGATTTGGGGAAAAGAGTGGACAGATAAATAAAGCTGAAAAATATATGAATATGGCACCGGGAGATGCTATGGGATACAATCCGAAAGAAACCGATTCCTTATATAAGCATATTCCGTTTTACATAAAGTTATCAGCAGCTACTAAAAAGGCAGTCGGATATTTTTATCATTCAACAGCAGAATGTGATTTCAATATGGGCAGGGAAAAGAGAAATTACTGGCATAGATATTCGACATTCAGAGCAGATTCAGGTGATGTTGATTTATTTTTAATAGCAGGTCCATCAATTGAAGATGTAGTTGAAAGGTATACAGATTTAACAGGAAAATCAATGCTGCTTCCAAAGGCAGCTTTTGGTTATCTTGGTTCATCAATGTACTATCCGGAGCTTCCAAAAGATTGTGACGAGGCAATACTTGAATTTATTGATACTGTAAAAGAAGAAGATGTTCCAATTGACGGTTTTCAGTTATCATCAGGATATTGTGCAGTAGAAACACAAGATGGTATAAAAAGATGCAGTTTTACGTGGAATAATAAGAGATTTAAAGATCCGGCTGATTGGTTTGCAAAAATGAAAGAGAAGGGAGTGGTTGTATCACCAAATGTTAAACCGGGAATGTTACTTGTCCACCCATATCTTGAAGATATGAAAAAGAAAGATATGTTTGTTTATGACAGTGTAAAAGACGAACCGGGAAAAGGAACATGGTGGGGAGGCACCGGCGTATTTGTAGATTTTACAAAGGCTGAAACAAGAAAGCATTGGAAAGAATATTTGACAGATGGATTATTACAATATGGCTGCGAATCTGTGTGGAATGATAATTGTGAATATGATTCAATGGTGGATAAAGATGCCAGAGTATATTTTGAAGGCAAGGGAAGTACAATAGGACAGCTTAAACCAGTAATGAGTAATATCATGTGTCAATTGTCCAACGAAGCTATTGAAGAATACAATCCTAATGTAAGACCATTTTCAGTGTGCAGGTCAGGTCATGCAGGAATACAAAGATATGCGCAGGTTTGGACCGGTGATAATTTAACATGTTGGGATGCACTTAAATATAATATAGCTACAATGCTTGGCATGGGACTTTGTGGTGTGGCAAATGACGGTAGTGATGTGGGTGGTTTTTATGGAGAATCACCGGAACCTGAGCTTTTTGTAAGATGGGTTCAAAATGGAATATTTATGCCGAGATTCTCGATTCATTCTGTAAATACAGATAATACAGTTACAGAGCCGTGGATGTATACAGATATGAAAAAATACATTACAGAAGCCATAAAGTTAAGATATAGAATGTCACCATATCTTTATTCACTTGAATACAGAGCGCATAAAAGAGGATTGCCAATTATGACACCTATGTTTATGGCATTTCAAAATGATACAAACACATATAATGAAGGCGTTGACTTTATGTGGGGGGATTCACTTCTGATTGCAAATATTGTTGAAAAAGGTGCAAAGACAAGGAAAGTCTATCTGCCTAAGGCACAGGACAGCAATGTAAGATTTTATGATTTTAATACAAGAAAAGAGTATGTGACAGGTCAGACAATTGAAAAGGCTGTTGCGATTGATACAATTCCGATGTTTATTAAGAGTGGTGCTATTATTCCAATGGCAGAAAATCAGATATACAATCTTATGAATGACGTTGTCAATTCACTTCATATAATATTTGCACCCGATGTAGATTCATCATTTGAAATGTATGATGATGATGGAAAGACAAATAATTATAAAAATGGTGATTATCTTAAAACAAATATTTATGTTAAAGCAGGAGCAAAGACATATATTGATTTTGCATATGAAGGTAATTATCAAAATACAGTTGAGAGTATGGAACTTGATGTGATTCACAGAGAAAAAGCCCCATATTATGTAGAGATTGATGGCAAAGAAATACCTCATTTTCTTCATAGAAGTAAGTATGAAAAGGCAGATTGTGGCTGGTATTACAGCCAGAGCTTAAAGTCTGTTCAGATAAAATATAGTAATCCAAAGAAAAATCATCAGGTAATGATTTCATTTGAGGTATTTGACATGATTGGAATGTAGAAGCGGATAGGAGGTTATTATGCTTAAAAGATTTAATGCAATAGTGATTATGAGTGTACTTGTTATTGTTAATGTATTCGCAATGACAGGCTGTGGTGCTAATGAGGGAGCGGGTTCAAGTAAAAATGCAACGGCTGACAATCCAATGATACTTACATTAGCTCATGGATTATCAGAAAGTCATACAGTACATATTGCAATGACGAAGTTTGCGAAAGAAGTAAAAGAAAAAACAAATGGCAGAATTGTAGTAAAGATATTTCCAAATGGACAGCTGGGTTCAGAAACAGAAAACCTAGAGCAGCTGCAGGCAGGTGTTATTGCTATGACTAAGGTTTCAGCACCGGGACTTGCAACGTATAATGATGCATATAACACATTTGGACTTCCATATATATTTGATGATACGCAGGATTTTTATAATATCATGGATTCTAAAGAAATGCAGGATTTCTTTTTATCAACAAAAGATGATGGATTCGTAACATTAACATATTTCACATCAGGTGCACGTTCATTTTATACAAAAGACAAAGCCATACGCACACCTAAAGATCTCGATGGTATTAAGATAAGAGTACAGGATATGAAGTCACAGACAGATATGATGAGTGCATTAGGCGGAACTCCTGTTGCTATGTCATATAGCGAGGTATATACAGCACTTTCAACAGGAATAATTGAAGGAACAGAAAATAACGAAACAGCACTTACAGTGGGCAAGCATGGTGAGGTGTGCAAAGTATATTCCGTTGACCAACATGCTATGATACCGGATGTAATGGTTATGAGTGCAAAGGTCTGGAATAACATTGAAGCAGACGACCAGAAGATAATAATAGAATGTGCTAAGGATGCAACAAATGCACATAAGGAAATGTGGGACGAAGCTATTAATGAAGCTGTTGATGAAGCAAAGAAAATGGGTGTTGAATTTGTATACGATGTAGACAAGCAGGCATTTAGAGATGCAACAGCAGATATGATTACCAGTTATAGAAATAAATATCCGGGAGTAGATTCACTTCTTAGTACAATTGAGAAAGTAAGAAAGGGGAATTAGATATGGTAAAAACTTTGGCAGCAGTTAAAAATATAATGAATAAAGTATTGTCTGCAGTTTGTTCAGTATTGCTTTCATTTATGACTATACTTGTGTTATGGCAGGTGTTTACACGTTATGTATTAAACAGTCCGGCAGCATTTACAGAAGAACTTGTTAAATATTCACTTATGTGGACAGCCTTTATAGGTGCAGCATACGCATTTTTTACAAGAGACCATATGGCTCTTACACTTATAAAAGATAAAGTGACAGGTGTTAAACACAAGATTTTAGTATCATTTATAGATATATTGATTCTTTTACTTGCAGTATTTGTGTTTATAATAGGTGGATTTATGCTTGCATTATCGGCAAGACAGGAGTTTTCAGCACTTCTTGGGATACCACGATCTTTAGTATATGCAATAACTCCGATATCAGGAATATTTATAACAATAGCACAGATTATCAACCTGTATGAGGATATCACAGGAAATAAAATTGAATAAAAATCGTTAATAACAAGATAAATATTAATCAGCTTATGAGTATAAGTGTTAGATTTAATTTAACAGGAGGTTTTTATGAGTATAGCAATAACTACTATTATATTATTTGTTGTCTTCGGACTTCTGCTTTTCTTAGGCGTTCCGATTTCAGTAAGCATTATTGTGTCATCAATTGTAACTGCCATGTCATCACTGTCATGGGATCAGATTACATTTATTACAATGCAGAAAATGAATACAGGTGTTGAAAGTTTTTCACTTTTAGCCGTTCCATTATTTATCTTAGCAGGAAATATTATGAACAATGGTGGTATCGCAAAAAGGCTTGTAGACTTTGCACAGCTTTTTGTAGGTAAAATTCCCGGCAATCTTGCACAGGCCAATATCCTTGGTAACATGCTTTTTGGAGCACTATCAGGTTCATCAGTTGCAGCAGCCTCAGCTATTGGTGGCTGTATCAGTCCTATTGAAAAAGAGCAAGGCTATGACCCTGCATTTTCAGCATCAGCTAATATAGTATCAGCACCAACAGGACTTTTAATTCCGCCAACATCAGCTTTTATTGTGTATTCAACAGTTGCGGGTGGTGTTTCAATATCAACATTATTTATGGCTGGTTATCTTCCGGGTATTCTTATGGGCATTGTCTGTATGATAATAGCATTTATATTGGCAAAAAAACTCGGTATTAAAGCAACAGGACGTGATAAGTCAGTAAGTATTTCTAAGACTGTTTTAAGAGCAGTTCCATCTTTATTACTTATTATAATAGTTATTGGTGGTATTGTTTCAGGTATATTTACAGCAACAGAGGGTGCAGGTATTGCGGTATTATATTGTCTGATTCTTTCAATAATTTATAAGAGCATTACATTTAAGAGCTTTATAAAGATTTTGGAAAATTCAGCAAAGGTATCAGGTGTAATTCTCTTCCTTATAGCAGCGTCTTCTGCAATGTCATTTATCATGGCATATTCAGGAGTGCCGGAAGCAATTAGTAATGCATTATTAAGCATTTCAACAAATAAATATGTTATTTTCATCTTAATGAATTTAATTCTTATGATAGTTGGAATGTTTATGGATATTACACCGGCTATATTAATATTTACACCAATCTTTTTACCGATAGCACAAGGACTTGGTATGACAGATATTCAGTTCGGCGTAATGCTTATATTCAATATGTGTCTTGGAAATGTAACACCACCGGTAGGTTCAGTTTTATTTGTTGGTTGTGGTATTGGAGATGTTTCAATTGAAAAGGTTACACCTAAGCTGGTTCCTTACTTTATTGCGTTATTTATATTACTGCTTTTAGTAACATTTGTACCAGCATTATCACTGGGAATACCGCAGCTTATGGGATTAATTTAACAATGGCTGCATAATAAATCCACAATGTATATTGCTGACTGGTAACCAATGGGTCGTTATACCTGGCGCAGAGATTTTTGAAATGTAGCGAGGAAGTGGCGGATTGTATTGGGAATTTTA
>URAI01000123.1 GCA_900545725.1 uncultured Eubacterium sp. | reverse complement strand
TTCACTTATGAACTTGTGATAAAATAAGCTATCAAGCTTATTTTTCACACTATATCCCTCTTATAAATTCTCCTAAAAATGTAAGTGCTGCTCCTGTATCAGACTGTTCAACCGTACAGTTAGCAAAGCTAAGATATGATGCATCTGTATCAAAACAGTATTTTTTAATAAGCTGCTGCTTAATTATAGTCTCATATTTTTTAAGAAAATGTGCTACCGGTCCCCCAAGAATTATATCACCATCACACATAATATACAGATTATTAATTCCTGTTGTAAGATTATCTATATACTCATCAAATACGGTCTTATATCTCTCATCGCCATCTTCAAGCCTGCTAAAAAACTCTGTAAGAGTTACACCAAGTTCCTCAGATAAAAGCCTGGCTGATACATAAGCCTCAAGACAGCCTCTCTTACCACAGGTACACAGCTTTCCCTGTGGGTGCAGTGTCATATGTCCAAATTCACCATATCTGTTATGTTTTCCATGCATAATACGCTCGTTTGAAATATAAGAACCACCAACACCGGTATTGAGCATAAGATACAGCTTGCCATCATCTCTTGATGTCATAAGATGTCTGTTAAATTCCTCTATTGTTACTTTCTTTGTATCCGTATTCTCTCTTCCAAACCAATATTCGGCATAGGAATTAGCCTTGGCATCATTCATGGCAATACAACGGTAAGGAATATGTGATGTAATAGCGCTGACAGGATAATTGCGGATTCCCATTGTAGGTGCTGATATTATAATCTCATTGCCGGTATCAAATATACCCGGAACCGTTATTCCTACTCCTAATATATTGTCATGATTGACATCATTCCTATTAACAATATCCTCCACAAGTCCTGCCACCGTATCTATATATCTTGCATTATCAGAAAAATCAACTGTAGCCTTTTCTGAACATATAATCTCTCCTTTTAGATTAACTAATGCAACCTTTACACCGGTACTCGACAAATTAACACTTATGGCACATTTTGACATTCCTTTTACAATTATAGCCTGTGCCTTTCTTCCTCCTGTAGATTCAAAATTACCTTCAAACTCAATAAGTCCGTCATTGGTAAGCAGTTTAAGGTTCTGATTTACTGTAGGAAGTGATAATTGCAATATTTCTGCAATCTCCTGTCTTGATATCTTGTCTGTATAATGTATAAGCCTGAATATTCTGTTTTTATTAAGTCTTTTTACATCAGTTGTAGTTATCTTTTCCGCTGTAATCATTAATTAATCCTGTCCTTATCTTAAAACTTTTATTTATTCTCCAAATACTGCCTTATAATCCTTCTGGAACTTCTCAATACCGGCATCTGTCAATGGATGGTGTACCATCTGCTCTATTACCTTATAAGGCACGGTTGCAATGTCTGCTCCTGCTAATGCACAATCTGTAATATGTATTGGATTTCTTATGCTTGCACATATAATTTCCGTCTGTATATCATAATTACTGAACATATCAACAATTGTATTAATAAGTTCAATGCCAGGCTGTGATATATCATCTAATCTTCCAAGAAATGGCGATACATATGCTGCACCTGCTCTTGCAGCAAGAAGTGCCTGGTTAGCTGTAAATATTAATGTAACATTAACCTTAATTCCTTCTGATGACAACACCTTAGTCGCCTTAAGTCCTTCAACAGTCATTGGAATCTTAACTACCATGTTAGGATGAATTGCAGCAATCTGTCTTCCTTCTTCTATCATACCGGCAGCATCAACCGTTGTAGCCTTAACCTCACCGCTTATTGGTCCGTCAACAATCTGTGTAATCTCTTTAATTACTTCCTTAAAATCTCTTCCTTCTTTAGCTATAAGAGATGGATTAGTTGTTACACCACATATAACCCCCATGTCATTAGCTTTCTTGATATCTTCTACATTAGCTGTGTCTATAAAAAATTTCATACTCCGTATTACACTCCTTTTTATATTTTATTAGCAATATATCTATATATTCATCCGATTATTAAAGCTGCGCTTATGCATTACCAGCTGCAATATCGTCAAATACCGGCTCTAATGCAGGATAAATCTTTCTAAACTGCTGATACTTAACTTCATATCTCTTAGCAATATCCTCATCTGGTTCAATCGTATCAACCACATTTACAAGGCTGTCTACCGCCTGTTCTACGCTTTCGTATCTTCCTGTACCTACTGCCGCAAGCATCGCAGCCCCCAGTGACGGACCTTCTTCTTTCTCAAGTATATCCACCTTAATATTAAGCACATTGGCAATAATCTTTCTCCATAACGGACTCTTTGCACCGCCGCCGCATATCTTGGTACGTTCAATCTTAATTCCAAGTGATTTAGCCACCTCAAATGAATCCCTGATTGCAAATGCAACACCCTCAAGTACAGCCTGTGTCATATCATATCGTGTAGTATCCATCGTCATTCCTATAAATGACCCTCTCGCAAGCGGATTGTTATGTGGTGAACGCTCACCCATAAGATATGGAAGGAAAAATACATTATTATTACCCAGACATTGTTGTGATATACCAGCCTGCTCCTTTTCATAATCATTATCTTTTATTATATCATCAAGCCACCACTTATTACAAGAGGCAGCACTAAGCATACAGCCCATAAGATGATAATATCCATCAGCATGTGCAAAAGAATGAAGTGCATTATTCTCATCCACACCAAAAGTCTTACTTGCTATAAATATCGTTCCACTCGTTCCAAGCGAAATATTGCACATTCCATCACCAACAGTTCCTGTTCCCACTGCCGCTGCCGCATTATCTCCCGCTCCTGCAATAACCTTAACTGCGGTGGTAAGTCCTAACTCACATGCCGCAGTTTCCGTCAGATGTCCGATACATTCATAGCTCTCATATATATTGGCAAGCTGTTCTTTTTTTATGCCGCATACATTAATCATCTCATCAGACCAGCAGCGTCTTTTTACATTGAATAACAGCATGCCTGATGCATCTGATACATCCGTTGCAAATTCGCCACTCATCCTGTATGCAAGATAATCCTTAGGAAGCATTATCTTTGATATCCTTGCAAAATTATCAGGTTCATTTTCCTTAATCCACAATATCTTAGGTGCCGTAAAACCTGCAAAAGCAATATTAGCCGTATTGGCTGTAAGCTTGTCTTTGCCATATACATTGTTAAGATAATCACATTCTTTTGTTGTTCTTCCATCATTCCAAAGAATTGCCGGTCTTATTACATTATCATCCTTATCTAACACAACAAGTCCATGCATCTGACCACCAAAGCTTATTCCTGCGACATCTTCTGCCTTAATATCACAGGTCAGCTCTCTTATACCCTCTGCTGTCTTGTCATACCAGTCGACCGGATTCTGTTCAGACCAGCCCGGCTTTGGGAAATATATCGGATATTCCTTTGTTACTGTATTTATAATATTTCCATCATCGTCCATTAAAAGAAGCTTGACTGACGATGTTCCAAGGTCCACTCCTATATAATACATATGTAATCCTTTCATTTTATATAATTTATGATAATTATAATTTATTTGCCATAAAATACAATAAATTAATCAGTTAATCTTTATTCAAATGGATTCTCTGTCTTATATAACATTCCTGCCGGCTGGTTAAATCCGATATCCTCTACTCCAAGATACTTAAATACTTCAAATAAAGCCTTGCCGAAATGACCAAATGCAACTGCTCCGTGATGAGGGAAATTCTTCTCAATAAGAACATGTCTGTAGAATCTTCCCATCTGTGGGATTGCAAATATTCCTATTGCACCAAATGATCTTGTAGCAACCGGTAATACTTCCCCCTGTGCAACATATGCTGTAAGCTTTGCATCTGCTGTAGTCTGTAACCTGAAAAATGTAATATCTCCAGGAATAATATCTCCCTCGAGTGTTCCATTCGTTACTTCCTCAGGAAGTGAACGTGCCATAATCATCTGATTCTTCATCTCATGGAAAGAAAGTCTGCACGCTGCTGTATTACCGCAATGGAAGCCCATAAATGTATCCTTTAATGTATAGTTAAACTTATCCTTGATATCTTCATTATAAAGGTCTTGTGGAACTGAATTGTTAATATCAAGAAGTGTTACGACATCCTCACTTATAACAGTTCCAATGTATTCACTTAATGCACCATATATATCAACCTCACATGATACAGGTATACCCTTAGCTGTAAGTCTTGAATTGACATAACATGGCACGAATCCAAACTGTGTCTGGAATGCCGGCCAGCATTTTCCTGCTATTGCAACAAATTGTCTTGATCCCTTATGCGCCTCAGCCCAGTCGAGAAGTGTAAGCTCATACTGTGCAAGCTTTGGAAGTATCTCAGGCTTCTTATTACCTGTTCCAAGCTCTTCTTCCATCTCTTTTACAACATCCGGTATTCTCTTATCGCCTGCATGGTTATTATAGCTTTCAAAAAGGTCAAGCTCTGAATTTTCCTCAATCTCAACGCCCAGATTATATAACTGCTTGATTGGTGCATTACATGCAAGGAAATCCTGTGGACGTGGTCCAAATGTTATAATTTTTAAATTATTAAGACCGATAATTGTCTTTGCAACCGGCTCAAATTCATGTATCATATCTGCACATTCATCTGCTGTTCCTACAGGATATTCAGGTATATATGCTTTGATATTACGAAGTTTAAGATTATAGCTTGCATTAAGCATTCCACAATATGCATCACCTCTGCCCTGTACAAGATTATTTCCTGTCTCTTCTGCCGCTGCGACAAACATTACAGGACCATTAAAATATTTTGCAAGAAGTGTTTCACTTGATTCAGGTCCAAAGTTTCCAAGATATATTACAAGTGCATTACAGCCTGCATTATTAACATCCTCTAATGCCCTCTGCATGTCCTTTTCATTCTCTATACACACTGGACATTCATATATATTACCATATTTCTTATTATAGCTTTCAACTACTCTTTTTCTTCTTGTTTCTGATAAAGACATTGGAAAACAATCTCTGCTTACTGATACAATTCCTAATTTTAATTCCGGTATATTATTCTTCTTCATATTTTATTGGACTGCCATAAATACCAGCATCATTTTCACTAATTCATATATCTTTTTATAATTATATATTCCATAAAGGCAATCAAATCTATGCCTCAAAACATTCACAGTGAAAAAATTCTATAATGGCAGGCCTCTCCTTTCTTTTTACTTATAATCAGGCGTTTGCAAAACGCCAAAAACCGCATAAATACGGCATTTTTTATTAAAAATAAATTCTCCTATCGGTTTGTGACATAATGAAAATGATAATTTAAACACTTATATTCTCACCCTTAAGTCCCACAAAAGCTCCTTCAATATGAGCCTCACTGTGTGCTATAAGCCATTTATTAGTTGCAGCTAACAATCTGTCCTCACCATTATCAGTAAGCGGTGTAACATCATAGTTCGTTCCTTTAGGAAGCACTACAACACACTTAAAGCCGCTGCCCTCTATGCCACATGGTGCATAATGAAGGGTTGTTGCATACAGTTCAACTGCACAGCCTGCCGGTACAAAAAAGGCCTCTGCCTTAGCTGTATCATATGTATAATTCTGTTCTATGTCCTGCTGTCTTCCTATCAGCAGAATAAGGTCTGTCACTGCAATATCTATCTCAGAACTTCTATGATACTCAAGTCCGTTAAGTTTCTGATTATGTCCATTGCAATATCCTATTTGTACTGGCATGCCTCCATATATACTATCTGACATTATATTGTATAGTGGGGTTGATTCAAGTTCTTTATCGGATGGAACATATATAACATCTGATGGAACAGGTGTATTCTTCATAGCCTCAGCAATACCTTTTGTATCTACAGACTCAAGGACTCTTCCATATACCTTAAAATCTGCATCATTTACATTTTTAATCTGCATCATGCACTCCTTCCTTATCTCTAATACTTCCATAAATAAAATACGACATAAATACTAAACAAGCCTTTTATAAAAGTTATTAATAAAAGTTATTAATATTTTAGCATCTATGTCGTGTTTTTTCAATATTTTTATTAT
>URAI01000122.1 GCA_900545725.1 uncultured Eubacterium sp. | reverse complement strand
ACAATATCGGAAAAATAACCTAAAAAAATTTGTCTGAAAAAGTGTTGACAATCCAAATTGACAGTATCAAGGGCAAAGATACAACACTTGTTCTGGATATGGGAAATGGTCTTTCCTGGAAGATTTATGGAAAGGATATTACTAATGCAGCTGGAGATATTGATTTTGATGTGACAGTCGGAGCCGACGCCGGAAAATCCATTCCTGTGGATGTGATCAATAACGTGACCGGGGAACATTCTTCCTTGAATCTGACTCTTGCTTATGACGGAGAGTTTGGATTTACAGCCACACTGACCGTCAACATGGAATCAAAGAATGCAGGACTGTATGCGAACCTGTTCTACTACAATGAACAGACCGGAGAACTGGAATTTATCAGCGCCGGACAGATTGATCCGGATGGAAATGTGGAACTTGTATTTACCCATGCATCAGATTACACGATTGTTGTTGATGCCAGGATTATGAGTGATAACGCTCAGGCAGACAACAAATCTGATGAAACCATTCCTGCACCTAAGACAGATGACAGCACTTCAAAATATGCATGGAATAATACGATAATCATTATTATAGGTATCTGTATTATACTGATTGTTTTTGGAGCCGTATTCTATGTAAGAAAAAAGAGTGGTTCTGAGGAAGAATAAATATCTGAAATTAAAATGAAATAATTAAGAAGTAAGAAAAGAGGCAGTGCCATTGATTGGTGCTGTCTTTTTTTATGATATTGGTTCATATTGGACCTCAATTGACCTTGAAGCAGTACTGGTTGAAGAAAGCAAATTGCCAAAGAAGCTTGACTAATTTCAGTTTGCGGAGCTGAGAAGATGAGTTGGACATAATATCCAGCTCAATCTTCTACATGGAAGACATCTTCCACCAATAAATTAAAGTATTTAGAAATCCGTAGCATAAACTCGGCAGATGGGGTGCTGTCCCCACGTTCTATCCTGCCGACAGTTTTGGTGCTGAATCCGATAGCAGTGGCAAGGTCATCTTGGTAAATGCCACGCTGTTCTCGGATTTCCCGGATATTATTGGTAACCGCCATAAAAATCCCTTCTTTCAGTTCTATAGAATTTTCTTATTGTCAATTATGCAAAATGATGTGTCCGATAAAAAGGACTTGCAATTTTATCGGTAATGTCCTGTAATAGCAGAAGCATCAGATTTTCCAAGAACTTTTCCAAATATGTCTAAGCGGTCATTTTCACTAACCTTGATAGGTGCATACTTTTCATTAAGCGAGATAAGGAAAATTCCGTCTTTATCGTTTCGTAATTTCTTAATATAGGCTTAGATAAGGAGTATTTAAAGAAAATTCTTACTATGCCTGTGCATTTCCTTTTGGAGTCAGGAAAAGGATTTTTTGTAAAAAATGATGATGTAATATTGGGTTTAAGAGAAGAATTACGTCCGTTAATTAATAATCCGGTTATGCTCCAGCAGATGAAAGATGTGATAGATTATAGGACAATGGATTATTACAAGAGAAGATATAGGAAGAAGCAGAATTAATAGTTAATATGGCAAGGTCAAAGGAAGGTGCTCAAATTGGGACTATTTAAGAAAATATGTTCTTTGCGTAGTTCATGTATTTAGGTATCCTTTTTATGAAATACATAGTATAATAAAGTTATGTTAATATATAAGTAACTGTAGGTGTATAATGTAGGTAGATTAATGGGGAAAGAGAATATCAAGATATGAAATAGGAGGACAAGATTGTGTTGGGAACAGATGGAAGATTATATGATTCAAATTTTGATGGAGATGGGAAGCTTAATGCATATGAGTATGCTATAATGGATGATGTGGTTTTTTGGACAAGAAGAAATAGTTATTACAAAATATTTGAAAGGAATAACAGATGTTAAAAGTTAAGAATTTATCATATTCATATCCTGATAAGGAATTGTATAAGGATGTAACATTTACAATAGAAGACAACAGACATTGTGCATTTATTGGATCTAATGGAACCGGAAAGAGCACACTTATAGATATGATTATGAATAAGGATGATTATATTTATGATGGAAAGATTGAGATAAATGATAATAACCATATAGGATATGTAAGCCAGTTTTCAGATATGGATCCTGATTGTGAGACAACGGTATTTGACTATCTTAGTGAAGAGTTTATTTCAATGAACGAGGATATGAATGTTGTCTGTGACAGAATGGCAGATGCGGAAAATATAGAGCTTCTTATGGAAGAATACCAGACAATTCTTGATAATATGGCAAGAGCTGATTTTGATAATTATGAGGTAAATATACGAAAGAAATTAAAGCTTGCCGGACTTGATAATA
This sequence comes from uncultured Eubacterium sp., assembly GCA_900545725.1. Taxonomy (GTDB): domain Bacteria; phylum Bacillota; class Clostridia; order Lachnospirales; family Lachnospiraceae; genus Lachnospira. The sequence continues at coordinate 3,748 of URAI01000122.1, read as the reverse complement.
AGGAAAAACTTGAGATTAACAAGCTTAGCGGTGGGGAATTTAAACTGATTCAGGTTATGAAAGAGATGCTTGTAGTACCTGATATTATGATAATGGATGAGCCTGATGTATATCTTGATTTTGAAAATCTTAATGCGCTTAAGGAGCTTATTAATTCATATAAGGGAACTTTGCTTGTAATTACACATAACAGATATCTTTTAAGAAATTGTTTTGATAAGATTATTCATCTTGAGGACAGGCAGATTCAGGAATATGACGGAAGTTATATGGCTTATAATCTTGAGCTTTTAAAGACAAAGATAGAACTGTCAAAGCTTGCGGCAGCAGATACAGAAGAGATAGAACGCAATAAGAAAATAGTTGAAAAATTAAGAAAAGATGCAACCATGTTTTCAAATGCGGCGCTTGGAAGGTCACTTCATGCCAGAGTATCTTTAGTTGAAAGACTTGAAGCGAGAAGAATTAAAGCACCATTTCTTGAGATAAAAGAACCGGAAATTGTATTTAAAGCCTCTGAAAATTGTGATGAAAAGATGGATACCGAAGAAACAGTATTAGAAGTTAACGATTACCATCTTGAATTTGAAGATAAGATACTTGAAAATGTATCGTTTTTATTAAAAAAACACGACAAAGTTGCTATTGTTGGAGCAAATGGAACAGGAAAGTCTACTCTTCTAAGAGCAATAAGTGATAATAATAATAAAGCCATTAATATAAATTCTGATACAAAAATGGCATTTTTATCACAGATTCCTGCCGAGATGCTTAATGAAGATAATACTGTAACAGCGGAATTTGAGCTTATGGGATTTGAAAATGATTCGCATGTTAAGGAATATCTTTCAGGCTTCTGTATAGGCGAAGATATGTTATATAGCAGAATTAAGACTCTTTCAGGAGGCGAAAAGAATATTTTACAGCTTGCAAAGATATGTCTTAATAGTACTGACTTGTTATTGTTAGATGAGCCTAACAGTCATCTTGATTTGCATGCACAAAAGTCACTCGAGAGGGCAATTGCTGATTATAATGGAACAGTTCTTATGGTATCGCATGATTTTTATACTGTAGCTAATTGTATGGATTATGTATTGTTTGTTGAAGATAATACGATAAGAAGAATGAGTATAAGAAAGTTCAGAAAGATGATATATGCTAATCATTTTGATAAGGACTATCTTGAGAAAGAGCAGAAAAGAAAAGAAACAGAGGATAAGGTAACAAAGGCTCTTATAGCAAATGATTTTGACAAGGCTGAAAAGCTTGCAGACGAACTTGAAAATATTATCAAATCAATGTAAAAATTATCTGTAATGGATTTGTTGCATTATGTAATTACCTTATCAGATATTATTAGATATTGTTAATAGTAATATAACATGATATCACAAAATATTAATGAGCAGATATCAATAGTAAATGCCACGTGTTAAATAAGCATATGTCGTATGTTAAATAAGCAGCTTATGTATGCCGATAGATAATAATGTATTACAAAAGAGCCTTATAAAGGTTAATATAACATTAATATTTATCAGGTCTATTACTAATCAGGAAGGAGAGAGGAGATTAAATTTTAAATCCTCAATATTATCATGGAAGATATAAGAAAAGAACAAAAAGAAGCATTGCAGACATTAATGGAATTTAATGAGAAGCTTGTAAAAAATATGAATATAATCATTAAGGAGCTGACAGGAAACAGACTTGATGATACAGATAATTTTCTTCAGGGAATTGTAGATGCTATTAATTGGGAAGTTCAGGTTGTAAATGGTACCATTGATATGTTAAACAGTGGTAAAGAAAGAATTAATAAAGAAGAATTTAATTCCGGTATTGTAAGATTATCAGATGCCATTGGCAAAAAAGATGATGGTGCAATAGCAGAGGCATTAAATAAGCTTATACCTCAATTTGAAAAGCTCGGTTTAAGTGCGGCAGAAGTAACTGCATAATATTATAATTAATAATAATGTAACAGTGTATATTAAAAAATATTACCATACAATACATAAATTTAATTATCTTATAAAATAGTTGACATATTTCATGTGTAAGAGTATAAAAGAATGAAGAATGAAATAAAAATATAAAATAGTATGGAAAGTAATTACGAAAAGATTATTATTCATACAACTAATGTTCCGGACAGAATAATAGTGCATAGATAAAATAAAATTATATTATTGCATTTTAATATATCTTTGCATAAGATCAGTCCGGAAAGAAAATGAGAGTGTCAATTCTATACTGGATATAATTTTTGAGACTGAAGCAATAATAAGATCAAAATAAGATATAGAATTAAACTGTATCCTGCATATGATTTTATTAATGTATCAGTCTTAATTTATATCAGGTTATAGTTGATACGATAGGAGGATTTACAAAATGGAGAGCTATAGGTTTTTACTTGATCTTGCAATTATTCTGTTGTGTACTAAGTTGTTAGGACTCGCTACTAAGAGAGTTCAGATGCCTCAGGTTGTTGGAGCGTTGTTAGCCGGTCTTATACTTGGACCATCAATGCTTGGTATTTTAAGCAAGACAGAATTTATTAAAAGTATTGCAGAACTTGGGGTTATTGTCCTCATGTTTTCAGCCGGACTTGAGACTGATATTAAGGAACTCAAAAAAACAGGAAAGGCTTCCTTTATAATAGCTTTACTGGGAGTGGTATTTCCAATTATAGGAGGATTTTTAGTATCATATTTCTTTAACAAACCAGGCATGATAGAATCAGATGCAGGTTGTAGTATATTTCTTCAAAATGTGTTCGTAGGAGTAATTCTTACTGCTACATCTGTAAGTATTACAGTAGAAACACTTAAAGAGATGGGAAAGTTAAAGACACGTTCAGGAAATGCAATATTGGGCGCGGCAATTATTGATGATATTCTAGGCATTGTTGCACTGACAATTGTAACTAGTCTTGCAGATCCAACTGTTAATGTTGCAGTAGTTCTTCTTAAGATAGTTGCATTTTTTGCATTTTCACTTATTGTCGGATACATATTTTACAAAGTATATAAAAAGTGGACCGCAAGCGCTGAAAGAGGACTTCATAGACATGTAATCATTGCGTTTGTATTCTGTCTTCTTATGGCATATTGTGCAGAACAGTTCTTTGGAGTTGCTGATATTACAGGTGCTTATATTGCCGGTCTTATTATTTCTAATACAGAGCGTTCTGCATTTGTACAGTCAAAATTTGATACATTATCATACCTTTTATTATCACCGGTATTCTTTGCAAGCATAGGTTTACAGGTTCAGATACCACATATGACACCTATGATTATTGCATTTACACTTATACTTGTAATTGTGGCAGTAATTACAAAGATAATTGGATGTGGACTTGGTGCAAAATTATGTGGCTACATGCCTTATCAGTATAGAAGAATTGGTGTAGGTATGATATCAAGAGGAGAAGTTGCGCTTATAGTTGCAAGTAAAGGAGCAGCACTTGGAATGTTAGGAAGTGCATTTATGGGACCAGTTGTAATCGTAGTAGTAATAACTACAATAATAACACCAATCCTGTTAAAAATTGTATTTAAGAAGGGACCTGAACACTATGTCACAAAAGAAGAGAGTGTTTCAGATTATCATGAACAGGTACAGGATATGCGTAAAGATGTATAATGTATGTCATGGCACTTTGAACGCCTGATAATTTGTGATTTGTTGAAATGCGGGGTGTAGTGGGGAAGTGGCGGATTGTATTGGGAATTTT
>URAI01000121.1 GCA_900545725.1 uncultured Eubacterium sp. | reverse complement strand
AATAGTGATAATAAAGACACAAATCAGGTTGGGAATAAATAATACCGTGAAAGGGGAAAATAAATGAAAGTTACAACATTTTTAACAGAGGGATTTGAAACAGTGGAGGCACTTGCAGTAGTTGATATATTAAGAAGAGCAGGGATTACGGTTGACCTTGTATCTGTATCCGGTGAAAAAGCTGTAAAAAGTGCGCAGGGAGTAGTCGTTAATGCTGAATATACATTTGACGGACATGACATTGATGACACAGATGTAATATTTCTTCCGGGTGGTCCGGGACATAAGCTCTATGAAAAGAATGATAAGCTTATAGCACAAATAAGAGATTTTAATAATAAGAATAAATATATAGCAGCAATATGTGCAGCACCTAGTATTCTTGGAAGAATGGGAATACTTGAAGGTAAGAATGCAACATGTTTTCCGGGTTTTGAAGGTGAATTAAAGGGAGCTAAACTTGCTGATGTTAAGCAGAGGGTTGTTACAGATGGTAATATTATCACTTCAAGAGGAATGGGAACGTCTGTTGATTTAGGGCTTGAACTTGTAAAGCTTCTTGCAGGGGAAGAAAAGGCAGAAGAACTTGCTGTAAGTACACAGTATAGGTAAAAACAGGGATATTACACTTTTATTAATTAAGCATTATAACATGTGGATTAGATTAACAGGGGATTATGATGAATAGAGATTTTGAAGATTATGATGATGAATACAGACTTGATTATAAGAGACAGATAAGACGTGAGCAAAGAAGAAGAAAGCTTATGGATGAAAAAAGAGCAAGACAGTTACGTGTAAAAAAGATTAAGAGAATTATAGCATCGGTAGCTGCACTTGCAGTTATTACAACTACTGCGGCTGTGTCAGTATATATGACAAGAAATGATGATACTCAAAGCAGTGTAAGCCCTAAGGAGACATTGGAAGTAGCAGCAGATATTAACAATTCGGCAGCTGACAGAAAACAGGCAGTGTATCCTGCCGTAAGTGCTTCATATGCAGAGATAGAAGATGAAGAAGTTAAGAGTCCATATATTGCACTTCTTGATGTGGAAAATAATTCTCTGATTGCCGGAAGAAGCAGTGACCAGCTGATATATCCCGCATCAATGACTAAGGTTATGACACTTATAGTGGCCGTTGAAAATATTGCAGATATGAACAGCACCTATACAATGTCGGCAGAGATGATTTCATATCTTGTATCGCAGGAGGCATCAAGAGCAGGATTTAATCCGGGCGAGGTCGTATCTTTTAATGATTTGTTATACGGACTTATTCTTCCATCAGGAGCAGACAGCGCCATAGCTTTATCAGAGATGGTTGGTGGAACAGAAGAACAATTTGCACAGCTTATGAATAAGAAATGTGAAGAACTTGGACTTAAGAATACACATTTTGTAAATGCATCAGGATTATTTGATGAGAACCAGTATACAACACCATTAGAGATGGCTATGATAATGAAATATGCTATGTCTAATGAGTTGTGTGCAAAGGTACTATCAACATATCAGTATACAACAGCACCGACAGAGCAGCATCCGGAGGGAATACTTCTTACAAGCACAATGTTTAGCAGAATGTATGGAACCGAGGTTGAAGGAGTGACAATATCTGCCGGAAAGACAGGTTATACGGATGAAGCCAAATGCTGTCTTGTAAGCTATGCAGAAAAAGATGGACATCATTATATTGCTGTAACAGCGGCGGCAGATTATAAGTGGCATGTTATATTTGATGATTTTGAAATATATAGGAACTATCTGCCACAGCTTCCAGCATAGTATGTTTACGATTTATATTTTTGATATTATTTATATGACTAATCAGTTCAGGATTAAACATAAGCAGGCTAAGGCATAAGAAATTATATAATGGTTGTTTCGGGCCCGTTTGCAATAAAGTTTGTTTAGGAGTGGAGAGAGATAATATATGGATGAAATTGAAAAGCACTATAATAAATTTAATGAGGAGAAGAGACTTACACGAAAGCATGGACAGGTTGAATTTATTACATCAATGAAATATATTCACAAATATCTTGATATATTGGCAAAGGAGAATAATATCAATGATAAATCAGAAATAAAGATTATGGATATCGGTGCCGGTACAGGAAGATATAGCGTAGCATTGTCAGATGAGGGATATGATGTTACAGCAGTTGAGTATGTAAAACATAATCTTGGTCTGTTAAAAGCTAAGAAAAGTGCGGTAAAGGCATATCAGGGAACGGCAGTTAATCTTAAACGCTTTAAGGATAATTATTATGACCTTACGCTTTTATTTGGTCCGATGTATCATTTGTTTGGATTTGATGATAAATTAAAGGCTTTAAATGAAGCAGTAAGGATAACTAAGCCTGGAGGCATCGTTCTTGTGGCTTACTGCATGAACGAATATTGTGTACTTACATATGCATTTAAACAGAATCATATAAAGGAGTGCCTGGAAAATGGCAAGTTAAGCGAAGATTTTCACTGTATACAGGAAAAGCAGGATTTGTATGATTATGTAAGACTTGATGATATAGATAAGTTAAATGAGGCGGCTGGTGTAAAGAGATTACAGATAATATCAGCCGATGGACCTGCCGATTATATGAGACAGATATTAAATGCAATGGATGATGAGACATTTAACCATTTTATAGAATACCACCTTGCAACCTGTGAAAGACCGGAGCTTATTGGAGCCGGAGCACATACGCTTGATATATTAAGGGTATAGGAATACTTAAAGTTATGGATGATATTTGACTTGAGATTCTAACGTCATTAGAAAATGCCTGCGGAATGGTATATATTGTAAAATTTCAGTCACGTAATCTATGAATTTTTATATAATAATATATAATCAGAAAAGAGGAGTCATTAAGTGAACAAAGGTTATAGATTTTTGTTGATGGGAAGTGACAAAAGACAGAAATATCTCTATGAGATTTTATGTGAAAAGGGTTACACAGCCACATATATGAATGATGAAGAGCTTGAAGAATATATCAGGTTGTGTGAATATAATAGTAACATGCATAAAGAAGATAGTATGTCAGAGGAAACATCAGCTATTGATGGAAGTATGCAATCAGATATTAATATTCAATTGGGTATGGTTGATGAAAGTAAGGCATGTGATGTACACAGTTTATTAAAGAAACAAAATATTTATTATGGGGAAAAAGGTACATGCGGCTATAATGTGCTGCTGCTTCCTGTGTCTTCAAGTGTTATATATTTTAATAAGCTTAAATGCATACTGAATAGTGATGAATATATATTTGGATGTAATTTTAATTGCGTTAAAGAACAAATAGAAAACATATATAATAATTCTGTAAAAAAGCTTAAATTCTATGAATATATGGCTGATGATGCAATTGCATATAAAAATTCAGTTGCAACAGCAGAAGGTGTAATAGCTGAGACAATCATTAGAAGTGATATTAATATCAATGGAAGTAACTGTCTTATCACAGGCTATGGCAGATGTGCGGGAATTATTGCAGACAGATTTAAGGCATTAAATAGTAATGTGACAATTATTGAAAGAACCGGACATAAAAGAGCACAGGCAAGGGCATATGGATATAATGCAATTGATTTTAATTCGGATAATTCATCAGATTATTATAACGATTTTAATAAATATGATTATGTTATAAATACGGTGCCTCAAATGGTTGTGGATAAACATATGCTAGAGCGTTTTAACAGAAACGTAACTATAATTGATATAGCTTCAAAACCCGGTGGTGTTGATTATGATTATTGTAAGAAAAATAATATTAATGCCGTTAATGCGCTGGGACTTCCGGGAAAGTATTCACCGAAGACGTCGGCTGGGATATTGTATGAGGTTATATCCGATAAATTACATTTATAGTTTACTGTTCCGGTTACGTTATAATTGTTTTACCTTTTTAATATAGATAAATCATATAGATTCAATATCATAGATAATATTGGTTATATAGATGTAAAGAAGTTATATTAGTGAAGTTTTGGAGGATTTATTATAAAATGGAAGGGAAATTATATGAAAATATTACAGTTGGATTAGTAATTACCGGTTCATTTTGTACATTTAAAAAGATAATTAACGTGATACAGAGTATGAAAGACAGGGGCATGGATATTGTCCCTGTTTTTTCAGAAAGAGTGCAAAATACAGATAACAGATTTAATAAAGCAGAAGAATTTATAAAAGAGGTCGAAGCAATTACTGGAAACAAAGGAATGTATTCAATAACAGATGCAGAGCCGGTCGGACCAAAGGGATTATTTGATGTATTATTAATTGCACCATGTACTGGAAACACCATGGCAAAGCTTGCCAATGGTATAACAGATTCGACAGCACTTATGGCGGCTAAAGCGCATTTGCGGAATGAAAAGCCGCTTGTAATCGCATTATCAACAAATGATGCGTTGGGAATGAACCTTAAAAATATCGGAATGCTGATGAATGTAAAAAATATATATTTTGTACCATTTGGTCAGGATAATTATAATAAAAAACCATCATCAATGGTTGCGCATATGGATAGAACAGTTGATACAATAATAGCGGCACTTAATGGAAAGCAGGTGCAGCCAGTGATAGTATCACCGTATTAATATATATCATCTAATGCTATATAATATTTTTAACTTGACACCATAATAAAAATACATTATATTAAGACACATACAACGAATAAGGGAAATGAATGTCTTCCCGGATGTTATTTAATTCACATCCAAACCGCTTATACAGCTGATGACTTCTGCATATATATAGTGCAGGGGTTATCAGCTTTTTTATGTTGTAAATCAGCTGAAAAAGGAGAGGAAAATGTTATTTAGTATTGCATTAATGTTACTTGTTGGAATGTTGGCAGGATGGGGGTGTAAAAAACTTCATCTGCCGGGACTGCTTGGAATGATATTTACAGGTATAGTATTAGGTCCATTTGCACTTAATCTTATTGATGGTACAATACTTTCAATATCATCAGAGTTAAGGAGAATAGCACTTATAATAATACTTACAAGAGCCGGATTATCACTTGATATTAATGATTTAAAAAAAGTAGGAAGACCGGCAATTCTTATGTGCTTTGTTCCTGCCTGCTTTGAAATGACAGGAATGATAATTCTTGCACCGCTGCTTCTTCATATAAGCTATATAGAAGCGGCAGTCATGGGGGCAGTAATAGCAGCGGTATCGCCTGCGGTAATAGTTCCTAAGATGTTAAAGCTTATGGATGAGGGATATGGTGTAAACAAAAGCGTACCTCAGATGATTCTTGCAGGAGCGTCAGTTGATGATGTGTTTGTAATTGTAATGTTTTCGGTATTTACGGGACTTGCACAGGGAAATGGTGTATCAGCCGTAAGTTTTATAAGGATTCCTGTATCAATAATCCTTGGGATATTAATAGGTATGGCAGCAGGGACAATACTTGCAATATATTTTAAGAAAATCCATATAAGAGATACTGTAAAGGTAATTATATTATTATGTATATCATTTCTGCTTGTGACAGCAGAGGATAGATTTTCGGATATAATTCCATTTGCTTCACTGATAGCAGTTATGTGTATTGGAATTGCGCTTCAAAGAAACAGGAAAGAAGCAGCTGTAAGGCTTTCTGTCAAATTTAATAAACTATGGGTATGTGCAGAGGTGATATTATTCGTGCTCGTAGGTGCTACAGTTAATATATCATATGCCATATCGGCTGGAATATCAGCAGTTATGCTGATATTTGGCGTGTTATTATTCAGAATGGCAGGAGTCTTTGTATGTATGATAAAAACAAAACTGAATATGAGGGAACGACTTTTCTGTGTAATATCATATATGCCCAAGGCAACAGTACAGGCGGCAATAGGTGGAGTTCCTCTTTCAATGGGACTTGCCTGTGGGAATATTGTACTTACGGTTGCAGTGCTTGCAATAATAATAACTGCGCCGCTGGGGGCATTTCTTATAGACTTAACATATAAAAGATTTCTGATTTGTTGAAAATGGGGTGTAGTTGGGAAGTGGCGGATTGTATTGGAAATTTTAAAACGATGGATGAGTGCTAAGAAACTCTACAGATGAGCATTTAATGTA
>URAI01000120.1 GCA_900545725.1 uncultured Eubacterium sp. | reverse complement strand
CGATTTCATTATCACCAATAAGGTTAATCTTGAAATCATCACCCATCATATTAGTTGCTATTCCTGCAGTCTTGTTTTTATAATTATTTAATGTAAGTGTATTGGTTTCTCTGTCATAAGACATTCCATCGATGGAATTAGTTTCTTGTGAAGAAAATATAGTAGTACTGTCTTCTCCAGTTCTCACATTAATATAAGCATAAGCCCAATCGCCAGTATCGCATGGACCATTAGCAGCTTTTACCGGTGGTGCAGCATATAAAACTGCGGATGATACTGCGAGTACGACTGCTCCAGCTAATGCGGCGATTTTTTTGATATGACATTTTTTGTTTTTCACCATAAATCAATCCTCCTGTTTCTTGATAATAATTCTCATTTATTTATTTATTTGTTTGTTTGTTTATTTCTGTGCAAAATCTGTGCAAAAATCTGTATTTCACACAAAGCTCCCAGAATTAAAAGAGCGTATAATATTACGTACATATCAGCTGTATATGTTGTTAATACTATATATAACATTATTAAAAAAGTATATAAGGGAAGTCCGCCAATATGCTAAAACAGCGTGGCGGAGTTCCGCCACGCTGCCTAAAACTTAAAAACAGATGATATAAAGACATATAAATTTAAAAGAATTATTTGTTATAAAGATTAACAAGTCCAACTCGTGATTTAATACCGGTTTTTTCATAAATAGCTGAAATATATCGTTCAAGGGTACGCCTTGATACGTGCATATGTTCTGAAATAGTCTGGATATTATCTTCAGTAGTAACCAGGTAGTTAAATACTTCATTTTCTCTTTCAGTAAAAGAGTATTTTTCTGCTAATATTTGCAGCTTGTCATGTTCATTTGCGGCTTCATCTGTATGCATTGTAAACTGTTGTATAAAATAATATTTTTCAAATGTATATACAACTGAAATAATACTTACAAGAACAAATAAAACAAGGATAAGAATAATCTTTAAAAGATTATTATCAGATGAAAGCAGCTGTAAAACAAAGCCGGTAATAACTGCAGCTGCAATGTTGTTAACAGCACGTCCCATTCCTGCCCAAAGCTCAGGAATTCGGACATAGCAGGAAAGCTCCATGAATTCTGATGTAAAGAAAACAGCAAAGAATCCAGCGGACAGATAGAAAACGATAAGTACAACTGTAAAAGGCTTGGAAAATTCAAGCAGCACAATACACATGGTTGAAAGAATCATTATGCAGTACATTATGATTCCGGTATATTTTCTATTGTTAATGTCGAATATAAAGCCGGCAGCAAGGCCGCTGAGAGGCAGCAGAATTCTGGCACCCTGCCCAATATCGATGCTTCCATCAGAATGGATAAGCGTTACTGCACTATCAAGAGTGCTGAATAAGCATGCCATCAGCATTACAAGGGCTACAATACTAATAAATAAAGGAATGTAATGTTTATTTCCCTTTATTATATTTTTATCTGTTTTTTTACCTATATTTTTATCTACATTATTGTCTGTATTTTTTTCGATTATATTGTCAGTAGTATCTTTGCTGGTGTTATACCAGCTATACCGGTTAAAAATATGTTCATTCCATATTAACAAGATAAAAAGCATCACCATAGATGCTGACAATATAACAAGCTGTATGATCTTTATATGAATAGCATTATGGTTTATAAACTGAAGCAGGATGCCAAAAAAATATGAGATTCCGACGGTTTTTGCCAAATGACGGTTTTTAATCATACATGCAGATACATAGTATACATTACTTCCAACAAGACCAAGAAGTATAAAAAGAATGATCCCTCCGTGAAATATATATTCAAATGACTTACTGCATGTAATGAATATTGTTAAAAAAACAGAGAGCAAGCCTGCTAAAATTATCAGAATGTGTGGAAGTCTCCTGTTTAAGAAATGTTTAAGCAGAGGATATAATAAAAAACCTGCTGTACTGACACCAAGCACATAGTTCTGTGAAAGAGTGGCTTTTTGTTCTGATACAAGAAGAGAAAGCTCATTTACAAACATATATTCAACACTTAAAAAAATAAATGTAAATAATCCCATTAAAACAATAGCATAGATATGTGGCAGGCTGGTTAAAGTTTTAATTCCGCCATCTTTTACAGTGTCCTTCTTAGGTGAATTCATATAATAAATCCTCCTTATATACGATGATAATTGTGTGGATTGCAAAGCAATCAACGAATTCATATGTGTTATAAAATTATATATTTGAAAGTGTGTTAAGTCAATGACGGTTACAGTATGGTGAAATTGTCAGCTATCTGACAGCAGAATTGCCAGTCACATGGTGGTGAAATTGTCAGTCATAGGACAGTGAAATTGTAAAAATATATCAGGAATACACGCAAATATTCAATCAACAGTGCTTTAAAAATATTCAACCCAGATAATTTATTTACATTTTGAATAATGAGTGATAAAATGTTTTGTATATAAAATAAAAGGAGGGATTGGTATGGGATTTAAGAGATTATTATATATTTTTATGATTATTATGTGCAGCATATTTATGGCAGGCTGTGCAGTAAATGCAAGCCCTGATGATTATGCGGTGAATGAAGGATATGAAGCAAAGGGCAGCAGCTCTAAGAATAAAGGCAGCGGTGATACTAAGGCAGGAGCCGCAGGTATAGCAAAGGATAAGATAAAGGTTGGAGTTATACATTTGTCAGATCCGGCAGAGGGCAGCGGTTATACATATACACATGATATAGGCATACAGGGAATGCAGCAGAATCTGGGACTTTCTGATTCACAGATTATAAGAAAGAATAATATCAGTGATACTGATGAGGCTGCGACAAGAAAAGCGATACAGGAATGTATTGATGCAGGCTGCAACATAATATTTACTACAAGCTGGGGATATATGCAGACTACGGCGGATATGGCAGAAGAATATCCGGATGTATATTTTTCTCATGGAACAGGCTATATGAGCAATGGTAAAAACTTTAATAATTATTTTGGAAGAATATATCAGGCGAGATATCTTAGCGGAATAGCTGCAGGGCTTAACACTAAGACTAACAAAATAGGGTATGTTGCTGCTATGGGGCTGGATAATTCAGAGGTTACAGGCGGAATAGATGCATTTGCACTGGGAATATATTCTGTTAATCCGGATGCAGAAGTATATGTAAAAGTAACTAACAGCTGGTATGATCCTAAGGCCGAAGAGGAGGCAGCACGTAAGCTGCTTGATATGAACTGTGATGTTATAGCACAGCATTGTGACACTGTATATCCACAGACACTTGCACAGGAGAAGGGTGTGTATAGCATAGGATATAATTCAGATATGAGTAAGGAAGCTCCGGAAGCGTGCATATGCAGTGTTATATGGAACTGGAGTGCATATTATACATCAGCAGTCCAGAGTATAATTGATGGGACATGGGATGGAAGCAACTATTATGGAGGCATGAATGAGAATCTTGTAAGTATCACGCCTGTCGCAGATTTTGCGGCTGATACAACACAGGAGAAGGTTAATGTGGCAAAACAGCAGATTCTTAGTGGAAAGAATGGTGTGTTTGATGGTGTTATAGAAACGAATACAGGAGCAACAGTAGGAACAGCAGGAAAGACACTTGATGATGCTGTAATAACAGGTGGGATAAACTGGTATTTTAAGACGGTAAATGTGATTGAGTGATGATATCGTGCAGTTATGCAGCACAGAAATGGAGAAACGTATGAGCATTAAAAAGAAGATACTTGCGATGATTGTTGGTCCTATATTAACTCTGGGAATTATATCGGTTATATTTACGCTTACCAGAGTGAAAAGTGCCATGGTTAATGAGATACAGGATGCGCTTAAGGGAACAGCGGCTGCAACGCTGGCTGCATATGATCAGAATACAGGTGATTATATACAGGCAAGCAATGGTGATATATGGAAGGGCAGCTATAATGTGTCTAAGTCAGAAAGCCTGGTTGATGGAATTAAGCAGAATACTGGAATGGATGTTACATTTTTTTATGGAAGCCAGAGAGTTATGACCTCAGCAGTTGATAAAAATGGCGACAGGCTTCTTGGTTCACCAGCAGGTGATACTGTTATTGAGAAGGTTCTTAATAACGGAGAGAATTATTTTAGTAAGAATGTATCGTTAGATGGTACTCTTAACTATGGATATTTTATGCCGGTATATCAGAATGGAAGTGACAGCAGTATCGTTGGAATGGTGTTTGTTGGGACTAATAAGGCACAGAAGGATGCGGTAATCAATTATCTTATGATTACAATAGGAACAGCAGTATTTGTGATAATGCTTATATGTGCGGCGTTTGGAATCAAGATGTCTTCATCAATAACTAAGAGCATAAGAACAAGTATTGGTGTTGTTGAAAAGGTTTCAGCCGGTAATCTAGATGTCTGGGTTGATGAAAAGCTTTTAAAAAGAAGTGATGAAATAGGTGATTTATCAAGAGTCACGATTACACTCCGGGATGCCACAAAGACTGTAATAAAGGATATTTCAGCGAACGCAAAGGCACTTCTTGATGCAGGAAATACACTTAAGGAGGTTGCTGATAAGACAAATGGCACGATGAATCAGGTGAGAACGGCTGTAACAATGATTGTTGATAATTCAAGCGACCAGGCAAGAAATTCACAGAATACATCTGAATATATGAGGACTATGGGAGAGGATATTACTGAAACCTCAAGGGAGGTTGATGCACTTGATGTCAATGCGGCATCTATGCAGCAGTCAAGTGAACAGGCCTCAGATACACTTGAAAAGCTGAGCGTAATTAACGGTGATGTTGAACGCATAATAAATGATGTTAAGGAACAGACTATAAGGACTAATAATTCAGTACAGAAGATACAGGAGGCTACTACATTTATCGCTTCAATAGCAGAGGAAACCAATCTTCTTAGTCTTAATGCTTCTATAGAGGCTGCCAGGGCAGGAGAGAGTGGAAGAGGCTTTGCGGTAGTTGCAGAACAGATTAAGAGGCTGGCAGAACAGTCGAATACATCAAGCCAGGAGATAGATGATACTGCAAGAGCACTTATGCAGGATTCTACGAAGGCGGTTGAGCTTATGAAGCAGATGCAGGATATAATAATGAACCAGAGCGAAAGCATGAAGGAAACACGTATGGTTGTGGGAAAGGTGCTTGATGAGATTGAAAGTTCAATGAAAAGTATCAGTAGTATCAAGGCTAGTACACAAAAGCTGGAGGTATCCCGTAACAATGTAGTATCAGCAGTTGATGAACTGTCAGAGATAGCTATGAATAATGTTGAGGGAACAAGAAAAACCCATCAGGAAACTGAGGAGGTTGCCGGTTCATTTACACAGGTATCAGAAAGTGCAGAACAGCTAAGAAAGATAGCTGGAATGCTGGCAGATAGTATAGATTATTTTAAGATATAGAGATAAGACAGCTATGCAGATTGTTATATAAGTAGCTATATAAGTAGTTATGTAAATAGTTATACATATAGTTATGCAGACAGCTATGCAGAGAATCGGGAAAGCCAGAGAAAGAATAAATATGCAAAAGGAAATTCATATTATAGTTTTGAAAGGTAATGAAAGGTAACGAAAGGAAATGCAAGGTAATGAAAGGTGAAAAAATACAGTTTGCATTTTTATCGGCTGAGTAGTATCATTTAATGGAGTATTATTTTTTGGACAGAGCAATAAATGCAGTTTATTGTTAATGCATATAAAATATTACTTAATATTAGGTTAAAAAGTTTAATGATAGATGGAGGCACGTATGAAGTTCATAGCAATCGGCGAATTGATGTTAAGATTATCACCACCTAACTATGAGAAGATAGTTACAACTCACAATTTCATCGTTAATTACGGTGGAGCTGAGGCAAACGTAGCTGTTTCTTTAGCTAACCTTGGTGTTGATTCAACATTTTTTACAGTATTACCTAACACTGACCTTGGTAAGTCATGTATCAACTACCTTAAGGCTAATGATGTACACACTAAGCACATCATCAAGGCTGATGGAAGAATGGGACTTTATTATCTTGAAGAGGGCGTTTCTGTAAGACCTTCACAGGTAATATACGATAGAGGAAGTTCAGCATTTGCTGAGTATGATTATAAGGATGTAGACTTTGAGAATATCTTAAAGGATTATGACTGGTTACACTTAAGCGGTATCACACCAGCTCTTTCATATAACTGCCGCCGTCTTATAGATAAGGCTATCAAGGCAGCTAAGAAGCTTGGACTTACAGTCAGCTTTGACCCTAACTTCAGAAGTACTTTATGGTCTTTTGAAACTGCAAGGGATGTACTTAGCAAGTATCTTCCATATGTAGATGTACTTATAGGTATTGAGCCTATCCATGTATACAATG
>URAI01000119.1 GCA_900545725.1 uncultured Eubacterium sp. | reverse complement strand
TTACAACACAAGGACCAGCCTGAAGAACAGTTACAGGTGTTAAAACACCGTCTTCGTTGAAGATTTGAGTCATTCCGACTTTTGTAGCTAAAATTGCCTTCTTCATTGATCTTCCTCCTGTTTAATCTACAGCGGACAAGATGAATATGCATATTATATCCGCACAGCGCATCCTGTCATCCTAGAACAGCTAATATAAGTGGAACCTACACCACTGATGTTTGTTACTTCTATATTAAACCCTTCAGGATTATTACACTTAATAATGAAAAAATGTTAATCTCAAAAAGATTAGTTCATAATCTTAAGATTAATAAATACACCAGCTGGCATCTCTAACTTAGATAATGCATCTACAGTCTTCTGAGATGGCTGTAAAACATCGATAAGTCTCTTATGAGTTCTCTGCTCGAACTGCTCTCTTGAGTCCTTATACTTGTGAACAGCTCTAAGAATTGTAACAACTTCCTTCTTTGTTGGAAGAGGTACCGGACCACTTACCTGTGCTCCTGTTTTCTTAGCAGTTTCGATGATTTTCTTTGCTGACTGATCAATTAACTGATGATCATAGGCTTTCAATGTAATTCTGATTACCTGATTTGCCATAAAAAAAGTCGCCTCCTTTTCGCACTTTCTATTTTAAGTACGACAAGCGGTGACTGTACACACTCCCACGTGTATCATAATGTCTCATTCAACAATGGAAATCATTCATTACTTACTACGTGTCATTTCTGCGGATTGCAGATGATTATTTGTACAGTGACTTGTCGCCAGATTCTATCGTCAATGCCTTATGCATTGACTTTGACATTCGCTCCACGGAAAACCTGTAACTATATTACTATTGCAATTATGTTACAGCAACCTCACGCTTCACAGCTATCATGTCACAGCAATTGCTAGTATACATGAATTAATATAAAAAATCAACTACTAAAATTGTTCTTTTTTAAATACATTATTGTAATCTTATCTGTTCTACAAGATCATTTAAGTATACCCACCTATCCATTTTATATTCAAGAGCAGCTTCTTTTTCTGCTTTCTCCTGCATAAGTTCATTTAACTTACTATACTGACTTGCAGCCTCTGCTATCTTCCCATCGAGAACTTCTATATAAGCCTCCAGCGCTGCTATGTCATCATCTATTGTTTCATATTCTTTCTGTTCCTGATAAGTAAGCTTAAGCTTCTTACTATGTTCATTTACATATTTTTTCTTTGACTCACCGCCGTCACTATAATTGTGATTATCAGTCTGTGACTTATCTTTCACAATACCATTCACAGTTTTATTACTTTCTGACACATTATATATAGAAGAAACACATTTTTCATAATAGTCACTAAAGCCACCCTCATACTGCTTTAATATACCGTTTTGCTCAAATGCAAATATTCTGTCTACAACTCTGTCAAGAAAATATCTGTCATGTGATACTGTAATTACAATTCCCGAAAACGAATCAAGATAATCCTCTAAAATCTCAAGTGTTTCAATATCGAGGTCATTAGTTGGCTCATCTAATATAAGAATATTTGGCGCACTCATAAGGACACTTAAAAGATACAGTCTTCTTTTTTCTCCACCTGATAATTTAGAAATAGGTGTCCATTGCATCTTAGGTGTAAACAAAAACTTATCACACATCTGTGATGCTGTTATAAGCCCTGTTGTCGTTCTTACATATTCACCAATATTCTTAATATACTCAAGCACATTAAGTTTTTCATCGAGAGGTTCGTTTTCCTGCATAAAATATCCAATTTTTACAGTTTCTCCTATCTCAACACTTCCGCTGTCAGGCTTCATCATACCGGTTATTATCTTCATAAGAGTAGACTTGCCGCATCCGTTATGACCTATTATTCCTATCCTGTCATCCTTTAAGAAAATATACGAAAAGTCATTGATATATGTTATCCCATTAAAACTCTTTGATATATTATGCATTTCTATTGTCTTCCTGCCAAGGCGGGTCGATACTGAACTCATCTCAAGCGACTGCTTCTCAAATCCTGCTCTTGCCTGCCTTGAAGCCTCTTTCATATCTTCAAAACGGTCTATTCTCGCCTGCTGTTTTGTTGAGCGTGCCTTACAGCCGCGTCGTATCCATTCAAGTTCCGTTCTTAAAATATTAGCTCTCTTAGCCTCTGTTGCCCTTGCCATATCTTCTCTTTGTGTCTTAAGCTCAAGAAATCCAGAATAATTAGTGTCATAGCCGTAAAGCTTCCCCTTATCAAGCTCCACAATTCTGTTTGTAACATTATCAAGGAAATACCTGTCATGTGTAACCATGATAAGCTCGCCCTTAAATTTCTTTATATAGTCTTCAAGCCAGATTACCATATCATTATCAAGATGGTTAGTAGGCTCATCAAGAATAAGCACCTCTGCTGGTTCTACAAGCACTCTTGCAAGTGCAATTCTTTTCTTCTGTCCTCCTGATAATGTATTAATATCAGCATCACAATCCGTTATTCCAAGTCTGTTAAGTATAGACTTAGCCTGTGCTTCACTGCTGTTTTTCTTCCCCCTTACCACATAGCTTATAATTGTATCATTCTCAAGAAACGTTGGTGTCTGCGGCAGATATTCTATAGTAACATTTCTACCCTTAACAATCTTTCCTTCATCAGGAAATTCAACACCTGCAATTATCTTTAAAAATGTTGACTTTCCTGTTCCATTGACACCAATTACACCAATCTTATCACCGTCATTTACACCTAATGTTATACAGTCAAACAACTCTTTTTCGCCATAGGTTTTACTTATTTTCTCAGCATTTAAAATATTCATTATCCATCCTCATTTATTAATCTTCATTATCTCTATGATTATATAATTTCTTAAATATTTCTGCCAGTTCAGGATTATTCTTTTCCATTCTCTCAATATGTTCCTTTCTTCTTTGAACCATGTGTTCATATGCTTTAGGATTCATATTTTTAAAATGTTCTGAAATATCTTTTCTGTGTCTGCTAAGCATATTAAACGCATCCGGATTTAACTTATTAATCTTATGTTCAATAACCGTTCTTCTCTGTTCAATCTTAGCTTCCAGCTCCTCTGCGTCATGCGATGCAAGTGCAAGTTCTGATAAATGCATCTCAATTCTTTCAAGAAGTTCATCCTCATCATAAAGACCAAATCTTCCCCATGATGCATTCTTTTCAGCTTCCTTAATCATAATATCCTGAACATCTGCATTATCTGCCGCCTCAAGCTTTCCTATGATTTCAACAAGACCGTCAAGCATTTCCTTAGCAAACTGTTCCATCTTAGCATCTGCATCATCACCAAATGCCCATTCAATCTCTGCAAGCTGTTCATTTGTCTCTATTACACTTGTATCTGTGGCATTTTCATCTCCCTCATATGGATATGGCTTATCTATGCCTGAATTTCTAAGTGCTAAAGATGCTGTTCTTCTTACAACGCCTTCTTCCACAAGTCTCTCAGCTCCAAGCGCCCTAAGCTGGTCATTTACGCTTCCTACATGTCCTGTTATATAGAAATCTATACCCATGTTCTTAAGCTTATCATTAATAATCATAAGTCTGTCTGCCGCAGTAATATCAATATTAGTAATACCGGTAGCATCGACAACAAAACACTTCGTATCCTCCTTAACCGCCGCTTCTATCTCTTCCTGAAATTTATTAATATTGGCAAAAAACAATGAACCACTGAATCTGTATAGCACCGCATTTCTTATAACTTTGGCATTCCTGTTTCTTGCAAGGTCAAAAAAGCCTCTCTGTCCAGGAATTATTCCAAGAAATGCTCTCGGCGGTATAACCGCCTTTATAATAACAGCAACAAACGAAAGTATCACACCTATAGCAACACCATATACTGTTCCCAATAATAAAACGCCTAAAAATGCCGCAATGAATATAAAAAATTCCGTCCTATCTGATTTTGCAAGCTTCTTAGCCATCTTAATCTCTAATATTCCATATAAAGCACAGATAACAATACCTGTAAGTACCGGTACTGGAAGGTATTTAATAAACCATGTACCAAATAATAAAAGGCAGAGCATTGTAAGTGCCGCAACAACAGACATCACCTGTGATTTTACTCCAAACTGATCTGCTATCCCTGTTCTTGATACGCTTCCTCCAACCGGACAGCAGCCACTTAACGAGGAAACTGCATTTGCCGCACAGTAAGCCACAATTTCCCTGTTATTATTAACCTTATAGCCGTATTTTAATGCGTAATTATTAGTTGACAAAAGACTTATTGCGACTATGACTATAGCAATAATCAGACTTTCTATAATTATCGTCCTGGTATCACTCATAAGATATCCAAAATCAGGAAGTGATAATGATGGAAGTCCTGACTTAACATCCGGAAGCATTGCAACACCATAACTTTCAATATGAAACACTGCTGAAATAACAGCTCCGACAAACATTAATATAACCGACATTGGAAACTTAGGTATGTATTTTTTGGCTGCCATGATAATTGTAATTGTACTTACACTTAATATAACCGATAACATATTAATATTATCAAGTTGACCTATAATATTAGCAACTAACTCAATTCCTTCACCAATTCCCGCCTTACCACCAAAAAGCTTAGGTACCTGCATAAGTATAATTGTAAGTCCTACACCTGAAATAAATCCGCCCATAACAGGAGTTGATATAAATTTAACAAATCTTCCAACTCTTAAAATTGCAAAAATAAGAAGCCAGACCGAAGTTACAAGTGTAATAAGTGGAACTATTTTCATAGCTTCTGAACTCTCAGCAGTTATTCCAAGTGATGCAATAGCCCCACCCACAAGTGCAGCAGGGGCTGCATCCACTCCAAATACAAACTGTGGAGATGATGATATAATTCCAAATACCAATATCGGCAGAAGTGAACCATACAGCCCATATACAACCGGAAGTCCTGCAACAAGCGAATATCCCATTGATATAGGTATTGAAACAAGTGCTACAATTATACCTGCCAAGATATCCTTAGGCAGATATGATAATTTATAATTTTTCAACATGCCATAAAATCCTTTCTTAAAACGTTTGAGTTACTTAAGTAAAAAAGTTTCAACAAATACACTTATTTAAGCATATATTATTCTTTAAAAAATGTTTTTTATATATTATCCTTTAATAAATGTATTTAATCAAATGTTGTATCCATAATTGTAAAATATGGAAACTATTTTAACATATATTAATATCCCCTGTCAGCCTGAAATTTATTAAATAATTATATCAGTATTATTTTACGCACTTATTTTATAATCACATTTTATTTATAGTTGCCTGATTACGCATTTTAATATATAATATGTAGGATTTATATGGTAAAAATCAAATATTGTACAGACAATAATCTAATATTGCCATAATAATATATGGCGGAACGGAGAATTTATGTTTATAGCAAATAACTGGAAAGATTATGAAGTCCTCGATACTTCAGCTGGCGAAAAGCTTGAAAGATGGGGGGATTTTATACTTGTAAGACCTGACCCTCAGGTTATATGGGATACACCAAAAAAGCTTAAAGGCTGGACTAAAATGAACGGTCATTATCACAGAAGCAGCAAAGGTGGCGGAGAATGGGAGTTTTTTGACCTTCCTAAACAGTGGCAGATTCACTATAATTCACCTTCATTTGAACATCAGCTTACATTTAACCTAAAGCCATTTAGTTTTAAACACACCGGCCTATTTCCTGAACAGGCGGCTAACTGGGATTGGTTCGGAAAGAAAATTGCCGATGAAAAAAAGGCGCACCCTGATAAGACTATCAAAGTACTCAATCTCTTTGCATACACAGGTGGCGCTACCCTTGCATGTGCTGCTGCCGGTGCTAATGTAACACATGTAGATGCCTCTAAAGGCATGGTCAACTGGGCAAAAGAAAATGCTTTATCATCAAATCTTTCTGACAGACCTATAAGATGGATCGTAGATGACTGTGTAAAATTCGTACAGCGTGAAATCAGACGTGGCAACCACTATGATGGAATAATAATGGACCCGCCTTCTTATGGAAGAGGTCCAAAAGGTGAAATCTGGAAAATTGAAGAGGCTATATATCCACTTGTACAGCTTTGCGCAAAGCTTCTTACAGATAAACCTCTTTTCTTCCTTATTAATTCATATACAACAGGTCTTCAGCCTGCGGTTTTAAGTTATATGTTATCTACAGAACTTAAGCGTTTCGGTGGTACAATTGACTCACAGGAGGTTGGACTTCCTGTAACAGACAACGGACTTGTACTTCCATGTGGAGCATCAGGCCGCTGGTCAATTTAGATTTGTTGAAATGCGGGGTGTAGAGGGGAAGTGGCGGATTGTATTGGGAATTTTAAAACGATGGATGA
>URAI01000118.1 GCA_900545725.1 uncultured Eubacterium sp. | reverse complement strand
CTCATCTGTAGAGTTTCTTAGCACTCATCCATCGTTTTAAAATTCCCAATACAATTCGCCACTTCCCCACTACACCCCGCATTTCAACAAATCGTCAACAAATCTCAATTTAAAACGCCACTGACAGTATCTATCATTCCAAGCGTTATATTAAGATTTCCATTGACAACTCTAAGTGAATCTATAAATTCCTTTTCATTAATATCTTTATTCATTTCAATTATGTATGTAAGTTCAAACATCGTTCCCATGTTTGTTGTCTTTACCTTTGTAAGTTCCTTTGAAGAAAGAAAATTATCAAATATACCGTCAAACGCATGTGTATAATTAAGATTTTCAGGGATAGTTATACGAAGCTGTTTCTTTCCGGCATTTTTATCAGCAAAATTTGTTATCGAAAGTGTTACTAATACAAGGATAATTACCACTGTAAATATTACAGCAAAAGTTATATATCCCAGGCCACAGGCAAGTCCTGATGCCATGGCAAAGAATACTACGGCAATATCTTTCGCATTACCCGGTGCACTTCTGAATCTTACAAGAGCGAATGCTCCAGCCATTGAAAATGCCCTTGCCACATTACTGCCTATAAGCATTATTACCACTGAAACTATCGCAGGAAGCAATACAAGTCCCACAATAAAGTCTTTATTATATCCGCTTTTTTTACAGGCATACATATAAGTTATTCCTATAACCAGTCCTATAATTACTGCTGCCGCCATGCTTAACACTGATGAGCTAATGCTAATGGCATTATCTGTTGTAGTTGTAAAAATTGATTCAAACATATATTTTCTCCTTCTTTCACTCTGTTATATTTATTAATCACATATTTTTTATACTCAGTTCCATATTTTGAAAATGATACAGGATATATCTTCAATTCTGATAACATTCTTGTAAACCAGATTGGTACTGCACTATTTATTTTAACCTCCATAAGATATACATCCTCATTAAGAAGCTGCTGTCCATAGCTTCCATATTCCAATCCAAGCTCGTATCTTCTCGTTGTTATATTTTTATCAAATGTCACTCTGAAATCACCATCATCCTTTTCAAAGTATGCTCTCCTTTCATATGAAAGATATAATTTAGGCACTATATGATAGTAATTTTTAAAATAATCAATCTCCCTGAATACCTGCTTATTAAGATGAACATTTTCCATATCAGGATAAACATTATTATTAAGATAATTATACGCTGTCTTCAATGTCATAGATGTCCTTCGCTTATTAACAATGCCATTGTATTTTTTCTTAATCTCAACAAAGACATTATCGTTCATGTCGGGTGTTCCATAGCTTCTAAGCCTTAATTTATCTTTATATACCGGCTTTTCTATGGAAGCTCTTATAAGCCTGTCATCTATGGTATCATAATAAATATTGCATATCTGATAAAATGCTTTATCACGGTTATACGCATCTAATACCATATAATCCATCATACGTTCAGTAAGCTGTTCATACTGCTGTCTTGTCAGCAGATATTTCTTTTCACATCGGTTAAATACTTCTATTGCCATACACTCATCTCCTTGTCTGTTATATTTTACAAGTTTAATGTTAAAGAAATTTTGTGACCAAAATTTGTAAAAAGTAAGTAAAAAATGTGTTAAAACTTTGAAAACAAAGTGTAGCAACAAGCCTTCAAACACAAAAAAGCTGTCATTGTGATTACTATAATATGTCTTATAACTATACATATTATGGTAATCACAATGACAGCTTTTTGTATGTGAAATCTATCCTGACCGGTGCCATTAACTTACCGGCAACAATCATATTGACAACAACTATGCCAGGGAAACTGTAAGCCCGATAATATCGGATTGGTCTGTTATTAAAAACTTCTTTGTAATGCCCTCGAAATAACTAACTATGTGAAAAATCATCTCAACATTATTCATACTATCACATTTTAAATATGATATCTGCATATAATCATTTTTTAATTACTTTATCTCATTTTTAATCGTAACATCAAGCTGATTATATGGAATACTTATTCCATATGAATCAAATACTTCCTTATAACTTTCCAACAAAAGAAAACGCGTATCCCAGTATTTTTCCTGACTAACCCATGCTCTGGTTTCAAGTATAACGCAGCTTTCAGCAAGTTCTTTAACGATAACTCTCTCCTCCCTGTCATGGAATATATCAGGATTCTTGCTCATTATATCTGCAAGCAGTTCTTTTGCTTTATGCAAATCTGATTCATAGCTTATTCCAATCTCTATGTCCAGACGCCTTATTCCCTCAGCTCCTACATTAATAATACTTGAATTAGAAAGTGTACCATTAGGAATCATAATATTTTTATTATCTATCGTAAGCAGCCTTGTATACAGCATCTCAATAGATACCACTTTACCCTCATTGGAACCCGAGATAATATAATCACCTATTGTAAATGGTTTAAAAACCAGTAATAATATTCCTCCAGCAAAATTAGCAAGGCTTCCCTGTAATGACATACCTACAGCTAAAGCTCCTGAACCGAATATTGTAAGCAGCGATGTCGTCTGAAAGCCAAGCGTATCAACCACCATCAGTATAAGTACACCAAATAATACAACTCTTAATATTGATGTAATAAACTTAGATACGCCAACATCCAGACTGCTTCTTTCCAGCGCTCTTTTATTAAATTTTAATATAACACTGATTGCCTTTTTGCCAAGCTTCCAAATCAAAAGAGCAAAAATAACCTTCACAATCATTGATATTCCCCAGTCTCCAAAGGAATTAAACAATGATTTCATATGTTCGCGCGAAAAAAAAGTTTCTATTTCCTGAGTTGATACCTCAAGCAGGCTAAAATAATTCATAGGTCACGCATAATCCAATTATCCTCTTTTGAAGGTAATGGATTATTCTCCTTTCTCCCAATATCTCCTCATAATGTAAATTATATTATTATATTTGCATTGCCGCTTTGTCTTTAAAGATTATTAATCCACCTTTTTACTCCTCTTTTTAAGTTCAGCCAGCTTATGCTTCATCTGTTCTTCTATCTGTTCACTGGTTTTTAAGGCAATTGCAGCCTTTTTCTCAGCACTTTCTTTCGCACGCATAGCTTCCTTTGCTGCTTCCTGTGCTGCCCTTGCAGCCTCCTGCGCTGATTTTGCCTCTTCCTCTGCCTTTATCTTAAGCTCCTGTGCTATTTTGTTTTCTTCTTCTGCCTTTTTCTTTGCCATTGCAGCCTCATGCCTTATCTGTATCTCCTCAAGCTCAAGCTTGGTATATGGTTCATACTCAAACACTGCTATGGCAAGTGGCGGGAGTACTATAGATATGGATTCATCTTTACCATTACATGCAATCTTTTCTGACTTTATCACGCCTTTATTGACATTTCCCTGTCCCTTAAACTGCACTGAATCACTATTAAATATTTCTGTATATTTGCCACGGCTGTCAACTCCTAATCTGTAATTTTCTCTTACTACAGGAGTAAAATTGACCGCTATAAATAATTCTTTTCCGGCACTGTCCCTTCTTACAAATGTCATGACAGTTTCTTGTGCAAGTGAAGTATCTACCCATTCAAATCCTTCAGGTTCATAATCATATTCATACAGAGCCTTATTATTTTTATAAAAATTATTAAGCTGTCTTACATATTCTTCAACCTCTTTAATCTGAGACAGATTAAGAAGCTTCTTTCCAGGATGCATATACATAAATCCATATGCAAGGCGCACATTGGCAAGCTTGTCCTCATTTTTCACTCCCGGCATTTTATCAATAATGCTGCCCGAAATATCATTATATTCTTCATGTGAAAGCATAAGCATATAGCTTTCACTATAATTATATAACATGCTATATGTCAGCCTGCCGTATTCACCCTTTCTGAACAATGGATCTTTTTCCATAAATGAAATGAAATTATTCTTCCAGCCGTAATTCCATTTAAAATCAAATCCCAGACATTCATTTTTAATGCTTCCCGTCACTTTAGGCCATGCACTGGACTCTTCTGCAATAAGCAGTGTGCCCGGACATTTTTTATCAAGTACTGTTCTTAATGTATGTATAAAATCTATTGCATCCAGATTAATATTCTCACCATACATGTTAGGTGTCCATTCTCCTGGACTTCTTCCATAATCAAGATACAACATTGAAGCCGTCTCATCTATCCTGAATCCATCAATATGATATTGCTTTGCCCACATAATGGCACTTGATATCAGCATTTGTCTGACCTGTGGCTTTGAATAATCAAATTCTGCGGTATTAAGCTCAGGATGTTTATCTAATCTTGCATCTGCAATTTCATACAGATTAGTTCCGTCAAATCCGCTCAGCCCGACATAATCCTTACCCATAAATGCAAAATTAATATCCATTATCACACCAATATTATTTGTATGCAGTTCATTTATTATATTCATAAAATCCTGTGGCATACCAATTCTATCGGTCGCAGCAAAATATCCGATGCTTTCATATCCTGATGTATTATTATTTACATATTCGCATGGTGGCATAAGCTCCACATAATCAAACCCAAGCCTGCTTATATTTTTGGCCAGTTCAGATGCTTTAATATCTGTATAATCAGCCTGTGACAGCTCACATACAGCAACAGCTTTACCATCAAGACTTGCTTTATTTCCTTTATATGTCTGCCATTCACCATCTTTCCATTGATATGACAAATCCTCTGTTACTGTTGATGCATATCCATCCTCAATAGAATAGTGAAGTGAATACGGATCACTCTTAATAAGCAATGTCCCACCATGTGTTTTTATTTCATATTTATATCTGATATCTTTATCCATACCGGGAATGAATATCTCAAATATACCAGATTCATCATTTTTTGTCATCTGGTATATTCTGCCATCCCAGTTATTAAAATCACCAACAACGCTGACACGTATTGCCTCTGGCGCCCATACCATAAAGTTAATACCTTTTACACCATTAATATTTTTGATGTGAGCTCCCATATTTTTGTACACATCATAGCAGCCGCCATTATTATATTTTTTTATGAAAGATTCAGTAAGCTGTGTTGGATATTGGTACGGGTCGTAATATACAATCTTTTTACCATGTATATTCTCTATTTCAACCTGGTAAGACACCACTCTTCTGCCCGGAATACATACAGCATAATATCCTGCCTCATCAACTTTTTCCATAGGATATCTCTTATTATTTTCCATAATAATATAAGCTTCAACCGCATCAGGTCTGAACACCTGTATAAGTATGCCTTCTAAACATTTATGCGCCCCGAGAAGTTCCTTTGGATTATCACATTCCGAATATACAATTCCTTCTATATCCGGCCAGTTCATCAGATTATATATATTTTTGTTCATAACGCCCCTCCATTTCAGATAAATCTTAAATACATCATAATAATCTGTATTTTGATACTAAACAATCAGTCTTATTTCAGGTCTTACACTACGATTGTAATATCTTTATTAATATACATCTTATTCCGTTATATTCTTACTCATCCATGTGCCAAAAAGCTCTGTCCATACTGATACCTCAGGCTGATAATGTGTGCCATCTTTAGTATCTGTCTCCTTAGTTCCCAGTCCCAGTCCATGATTTCCATGTGGAAAAAGGTGCAGTTCAAAGCTTACACCAGCTTTCTTCATTGCTGATGCAAGAAGCATGGAATTTTCCACCGGAACAGAACCATCCGTCACAGTATGCCATATAAATGCCTGCGGTGTATCTGCAGTAACTCTGTTTTCCAGAGAAACTTTATCTATAAGTTCAGAATAATGTTCTTTTATGAGATTCTCAAATGAACCTCTGTGTGCATATTCGCCCGATGTTATAACAGGATACCCAAGCAGCATGCCGTCAGGTCTTACAGCTTCAGGCTCAACTCCCAATATATCCTTTGTAAAACGTCTTAATTCTTCCTGATTCCACATAGTTCCAAGACTTGCTGCCACATGTCCGCCTGCCGAAAATCCGGCAATAATTACCTTATCAGGATTGATATCCCATTCCCTGGCATGCTGTCTTGCATAATTGATGGCATATGCTGCCTCATATAACTGACACGGAAATTCATTTGGCATAAGACTATATCTTAATACTATGGCATTATAGCCCATATCAAGCATCTTAACAGCCACAGCTTCGCCCTCTCTTGGAGAATGGTGTCCATATCCGCCACCCGGACATATAATGACAAGCGGCCTTTCAAACGGTTTCTGATAATCCGGATACATATCTTTTATATACGTCGTCATTGTCGCCGCAGCACCCTTATGCTCAATTCCCATCTTTTCATAGTCAAGTTCTATATTTATTATATCGTGTATCATACTACTCTCCATTCCGCAGGCATTTTTAATGCCGGAGGAATCGCGAGCCAAATGTCAGATTTG
>URAI01000117.1 GCA_900545725.1 uncultured Eubacterium sp. | reverse complement strand
CCTGCGACCTCTTGATCCCAAATCAAGCGCTCTAGCCAAGCTGAGCCACACCCCGTTAAGTGATGTAAACATTCATTATTCACTTATCTTGTTTTCGTTGCCGTGTTACTTAGTACCGCAACGCAAGAATGATTATATTATAGAGTACCCATAATGTCAACACTTTTTTTGAAACTTTTTATTTTTTTTTATTTTTTATCTCAATAACAGTCTATTACTCATTATATAACAGTTATATATATCAAAATATACCTTTTATATGCATTATAATTATATAAACCCGGTCTATAATTTTTTGCACTAATTCTATTCAACCTACATTTTAAATAATTTAATATCCGCTTGCGAATCTTGCTGTGAGCCACCGGTCAGCTCTGCTGACTTTTTCATATCAGCGGCTCTGCAATCTTCGCACAGCACAATCTTTGTCGGAGATTGAACCACAACTAAGACACTATTGTTTCCTATCCCTATAGATGAAAGGGGTATTTCAGACTAAGATATATTTATTTAAAAATAATCGCAAGCCTGATACCCTATCTTTCTCTACGATAAATTCCATCTCTATACATACTTTAATTCAAATGCAGCTTCTCCATTATCATTTACACACATCATTATATAAGTCGGTCTATGATCTGCCTGTCTTGGATATGAAATACTTCCAGGATTAATTAATATTATATCATCATCAATCTGTATTACAGGTCTGTGTGTATGTCCAAACATCACTATATCATACCCTCTGGCTATTCCTTCCTGCTTTATATCCTGCAAATCAAGTGATACATAATAATAATGTCCATGCGTCAATAAAACATTATATTTGCCGATTTTTGTCTCTATTTCCTTATCATATCTTGCATAATAATCATTATTTCCAGGCACCATTAAGACTTTACAGCCTGCTAACTCTGTTATTATATCTTCTTCGCCTTCTATATCTCCAAGATGGATAAGCATATCTATCTTACCCTCGTTATACAAAGCCTCTGCAAGGTTTCCATGCCTTTTATGAGTATCACTTACTATCATTATTCTCTGCATATCTGCTGCCTCCTGCAAATATTAAAATATATTTTCAAGCAACGCTTAGGTAATTCGTATATTTACGCTGCCTGATTGCTGTAAATATTAACATACATTTTCAAGCAGCATAATTACAATATATTATAAATACTTCTTTAAATTGTCACACAGCTTTTTAAGTGCCTTTCCTCTGTGACTTATATTATTCTTTTCGTCCGGTGAAAGCTGTGCAGATGTCTTGTCATATTCAGGAATATACATAATAGGGTCATATCCAAAGCCATTATCCCCTTTAATCTCATATGCTATACGTCCTTCCATAGTACCTCTTTCTACAAGCTCTATTCCATCAGGAAATACTGCTGCCATAGCACATACAAATCTTGCACTTCTTTTGTCACCTTCAACACCATCAAGCTTATCAATAATGGCTTTATTTTTTATATCATAAGATGTATCATGCCCCATAAATCTCGCAGAATATATACCGGGCTGCTTATCAAGATAATCAACCTCAAGTCCTGAATCATCCGCTATTGTAATCTCTCCGGTAAGCTTCATAACCTCTCTGGCCTTAATCAGGGCATTTTCTTCAAATGTTGTACCATTTTCATCAATATCAATATTAACACCTGCCTCCTTCATTGATAACAGTTCAATATCTTTATCTTTAAGCATCTGCTTAACTTCTATAATCTTTCCATTATTATTAGATGCTATAATTATTTTAGTCATATTAATCCTCATTTCTGAACAACTTTGTTGTGAAGAGACGAAGAAAAATTCGTACAGACGAGTTTTCTTCTGCCATCAATGGCTATTTGTTTTGCTCAGAAACAAATAGCCGTGTGATTAATCAGCACATCGGTGTGATTATTCACACTAATCTCATTTCTACATATTTTTTGTATACATTTTAAGGCATATATTACATCCCTTAGACTCTTCTACATGCTCCCAGGAATTACCTGTATAACTTATATAACCTTCTCCATCATCAAGAATAACATTTTTTGTAGCTTTACCTGCTGCATATTCAATAGCAATAGGATGAACCGCATCAGGTGTCTTTATTTTTATTACAACGGCATATTTTTTACCTGCTTCCATATCAATCTCCTGCTTAAGATTAACCGTATAATATCCCGCACTTTTAAATTCGCCCGAC
The DNA here is from genome assembly GCA_900545725.1 of uncultured Eubacterium sp. GTDB lineage: Bacteria > Bacillota > Clostridia > Lachnospirales > Lachnospiraceae > Lachnospira. The sequence goes on along the minus strand of URAI01000117.1, from coordinate 4,210 downwards.
TGTATATATTTTATCTGCTCAAATGATGACACATCACTGAAATTCTCAACAACATATATATCATAAGATGTATTCTTATCTGTCGCATAAAATCCTACAGCCTGTAATGTTTCATTCTCAGAAGCCGTATATACATTTGAAAAAAATGCTGTATCAGACTCATATCCTAACTGCCCTACCCAGCCACATATATCACTCTGATATATATTATCGTAATTATTTACATCTTCAATTCCTGTATATACAACATTATGCACTCCTATATTGGTATCATAATAAGAAACATAGAAAAAGCCTTCATCACCAAATCCGCTGCCCCAGCTGTTCATACATATAAATGCACCATCAGCTTCCGTATCCACGCTAAAATTACTCTTAGGATAATTATCATCCCATCCTATTATTACAATATCGTGATTTGGCTTCTTTGTCCCATTATAACAATATGCATATGTCTCATTATTATAATAAATAGAACTTCTGTCATGTTCATTCATCGAAGTATATAATGAAGATTCCACACCGCCATGTAAGAATACTGCCTTTTTAATCTCTTCAAGATTCTTACTTTCTATAATCTGAACCTCCTGAATATGCTTAACAGGATTCGATGGTACATTATATATACTGTCACAATATATATCATCAGCTTCCGATACAGGGCCTCTCCACGCCGTCAGATAGGCTATTGCCCTTGTATAATCACCACCATCATTTAATGTATTAACATACCCATTATTACATACCATATTATTTACTGATAATTCTGTATTTTGTGCAGGCATTATACTTGTCTCAAGCGCTGTAAGTGATGCAAATGCCCAACAACTGCTTGTATTTCCCTGATTTTTTATGCTTAACATTCTTTTTGTATCACGGTAACTATATCTGTGTGGCAAAATATTTTCTGATTTTTTATTATTAATCATCTCAAGTTTATTATCTGTCACACTCCAGTTATATTGATATCCAAATGCCTCTTTTAATACTAATGCATTGATATATGCCATATCATTTTTTTTAACCAGCGCTTTATCCATGGTAATGCTCTGCCCATCAACTGTTATATAGCTATTATTTGTATTTAATATTGCTATGATATTTCCCTTTTGTAATGTTACAGACGTATCATCAAAGGCATTAAATGCACAATTAAATGTGTCTGGAAAAATATATGCCGGTATCATTATATTTTTATTTTCATCTATTAATATATCCGCTTTGTTTAATTGTATTTCCTTATTATCAACAATTAATTTTATACGGTCAATATTAAACTCTTTTGCAATTATATTCTGCCACTGGGCAGGTCTGTCATCTTCACTTACCGTTATACTTCCTAATGCTATACCTTCTGACTGTGTTTTAAAACTTATAAGCACCACGACAAATGCAATTATACATACAGTCCCCCAAAAAAATATTTTCTTATTTCTCAAATCTGCCATCCTTCTTAGGTGGTTTCGGTCCGATGAAAGAATAGAAATATGTCTTTAACATACCATTATAAATCTTTCTGTTTTTATCTGCCTTTCTTCCAAAATATTTTTCAGCATCAGTATAAGATGTTATGACATAAGCAGACCATGAATCAAGCTGCTTAAACTGCCTTCCTAATGCTCCGTATATAGCAGGAAGCGCTTCCTTTTCCTCCAGTCGCTCACCATATGGTGGATTAGTTATTATAAATCCATATTTATGGGCGTTACTAAGCTTTGCAACCTCTCTTTGCTGAAAATGTATCAGCTTATCAACACCTGCATTAACTGAATTCTGTCTGGCAATTCGTATTACAGCTTCATCAATGTCAAATCCCTGGATATCGGTCTCGATATTCATGTCTATGGCATCATTTGCCTCTTCTATTGCATTATACCATTCTTTCTTTGGAATAATATTAGTCCATTCCTCTGCTGTAAATTCACGATTAAGTCCCGGTGCAATATTTGCAGCAATCATAGCTGCCTCTATAGGAAATGTTCCACTTCCACAAAACGGATCTACCAGTATACGGTCTTTTTTCCAAGGCGTAAGCATTATAAGTGCCGCCGCAAGGCTCTCTGAAATAGGTGCTTTGCCTGAAGCAGGTCTATATCCTCTCTTATGCAGAGAATTACCCGTTGTATCAATTGCAATGGTAACAACATCCTTTATTATAGTTACTCTTAGTGGATAAGAATTGCCATCTTCTTTAAACCATCCAACCTTATATTTACTCTTCAATCTTTCAACAATGGCCTTCTTTACAATAGACTGTATATCTGAACTGCTAAAAAGCTTACTGTTCACAGAATTAGCCTTTGTTACCCAGAACTTTCCATCCTCAGGAATAAGTTCTTCCCACGGGAGATTCTTTGTCTGGTCAAACAATTCTGTAAATGTATATGCCTTAAACTGTCCAACCTTTAGCAGTACTCTCTCAGCTGTCCTAAGATTAATATTAGCTCTGCATATAGCCTCTGCATCTCCTTCAAAGGTAACTTTGCCATCTTCAACTGAAGTTATCTCATATCCGAGATCATAAATTTCTCTTTTTAGTACTGACTCCAGACCAAAATGACATGGTGCAATTAATTCATATGTATTCATATATCCTCCAAATTTATATCATATCTTTATCTTAAATCTATATTTGAATACTGTCAACAAAAATACATTTCCTATATCAACGTAATACAAAAATGCATTTCTTATATCCACGTAAATGTAATTTTTATATTTTCCTATAAATGAGCAAATATAGAAAAATGCACAAAAACAATCTCTTGTTGTCCGTGACCTGAATACATTGCGTCAAATCAATTGAAAAAATGTCTTTGTAATACGGACAAATTTGTACAATATTTTAAATTTGTTCATTTATAGTATTTTCCATAAAAGCGTAAATACTCATCATTATATTGCTAATTAAAACTTTTAATAATCATATATTATCTCTGTTTTAACCTATACTTTATATTTTCCTTTATAGCTGCTTATACCACCAATAAGTGACTTAACATTATATCCCGCCTGTGCCAGCCTTGAACATATGTAAAAGCTATGTGCCCCCTTTTCGCAGCATAAGATAATAATTTTATTTTTATCTATTTCAATTCCATTAATGGATATATTTCCATTAAAATCCCTATTCATTTCCTGTCCTTGTGTTTTATCTATACCAAACTTATTTCTTTTATTTAGCAGTACAGAACGACTATATGAATAATCAATAATTTCATTCAGCTTATCATATGGAATATTGACCGCATATTTAATATGACCTTCCTTGAATTCATCCTCCTGTCTTACGTCAATAATCAAAATATTCTTTCTTTCAATATATTCATCCAACATTACCCAGTTTATATTCTCACATCTCATAAATAGCTCCAGATAAACCTTAAATCTTATTATAATATACTCATCCAACTCTAAATTTATGAACATTCGTATATTAGAAAAACAATAGTAATATATATTTATTATACCTATTCTCTTATTACATTATTAAACTACATAACATTGCTTCCCCACATAACGGATTGTTTATATTTCACATACATCATTAATTCAACAAAAACGCTACCCATAATAAAACAGGTGGCAAATCTCTAACAACCCACCACCTGTATAATTCAATTCTTCTGTTTTTATCTACAATATATTGTTTTTTATCTTATATTTTCTATCTACAATATATTGTTCTTTTGTTTTTTGTCTTATATTTTCTATCTACAATATATTATTTTTTGTCTTATACTTTCTATATACAATATAGCTTATATTTAACCTTAGTAATCTGATTTATCAAAACCATCTGATGAATTACTTGTATTCTTTGTATTATTCTTAGTCGATGACTTTGAGCTATTCTTTGAATTACTCTCATTAGTTGAATTGTAAGAATTTGATGAATTGTAAGAATTCTTTGAATTAGATGCATTACTTGAATTTGAACTGTTTTTAGACATTTTTATGTCCTCCTTTATTGATTTCAAATTCTAGTATGTGTTATTTTTTCAATAATATTCATATCATATTAAAATAAACAAAAAAAATCCTGCACTTTCATGCAGGATGATATGTACGTGACAAGATTCGAACTCGCGGCCTTCTGGTCCGTAGCCAGACGCTCTATCCAGCTGAGCTACACGTACTTATTGGATAAACCAAATGCCGGCAACGGGAATCGAACCCGTATGGGAGTATAAGTCCCGCAGGATTTTAA
>URAI01000116.1 GCA_900545725.1 uncultured Eubacterium sp. | reverse complement strand
TCCCCACTACACCCCGTATTTCAACAAATCACAATTTAAAGAGCAGCCGCAGTATAAGAAATTGACTCTTCAAGATATTCAGACATCAGATTGGCAACCTCGTCGTCAATTTCAGACTTAGGATTGTCAAGGTGTGAATTAAAACGCACCTCTATAAAATCAGCCATATCTCTTTCCACATATCGCAGATTTTCAATATCACAGCTTTGATTAAGCATGTTACTAAGTTCATCGAACTGTTTTTTGTTTTCTGAAAATTCGTAAGCACCCTGAATCTTCTTAAGCTTCAGGGCTGAATCACAAATAGCTTTCATCTTATTCTTTAAGTTTTCATACTGTTCATTAGTTATTGTTCCCATAATAATCTCCATTCTTAAGCAGCCTTGTTGAGAAGCGGCAGAGAGAAATCCGCAAAGAGGAATTTAAACAGGCGGTTTCGTCTGCTATCAAGGACTATTAGCTCTGTCAATAAACAAATAGCTGGCTCATTATTCTTATATAATATTTATCTATATTTATTATAGATACCGCAAGAAACAGCAACAATACTTTACTTTTAAATCAGCGGTATATATAGATATGATGTATTTTACAATAATAATTACAAAATGTAAATTGCTAATAAAAGTTGTGTGATTATGACACTGCTAATAAAAGTTGTGTGATGATGACATTGCTAATAAAAAGTTGTGTGATGCTGAAAATTTAGATACAACAAAGGACAGTCTTTGTAAAGAAGCAGAAAACATCATGGAAAGTCCGCTGTCTGATATGACATTATTAATATATTCTTTTAGATAAAAGAGAATTAAAATAAATATTCCTGTAAATAATAAACATTGATAAAAAATTTTCATATGCAAGGAGCAATAAATTAAATATATCTGAATGACTACCAGTTTAAGTCATATTTTTGTAAATAAGTTTTATTCAATAACAGATTCTTTGCATATATTTTATGAAATGGAGAGTATAATGTCAGGACAATTAAAAACAATGGATGGAAATATGGCGGCGGCTTATGTATCATATGCATTTACCGAGACGGCAGCAATATATCCTATAACACCATCATCACCAATGGCGGATTATACAAGTATATGGGCTTTAAATAAAAAGAAAAATATATTCGGACACCCTGTAAAATTAATACAGATGCAGTCAGAAGCAGGAGCGGCAGGAGCATTACATGGAATGTTAAATAGCGGAACACTTGCGGCAACATACACTTCTTCACAGGGGTTGCTGCTTATGATTCCCAATATGTATAAGATAGCAGGAGAACTGCTTCCGGCAGTTATCAATGTTGCGGCAAGAACCATTGCAACACATGCACTGTCAATATTTGGCGACCATCAGGATGTATATGCATGCAGACAGACGGGTTTTGCCATGTTAGCATCCGGAAATGTACAGGAGATTATGCATCTTGGAGCGGTTGCACACCTTGCCGCAATAGAGGGAAGAGTACCGTTTATGCATTTTTTTGATGGATTTCGTACGTCGCATGAGATACAGAAAATACATGTATGGGATTATGATACATTAAAGGGATATTGTGACATGGAAGCTGTAAGGGCATTTAAAAAGCGCTCATTAAATCCTGAAAGACCGGTGATTAGAGGATCTGCACAAAACCCGGATGTATTCTTTCAGATAAGAGAAAGCTCAAATATTTATTATAATATGCTGCCTGCCATTGTAGAAAAATATATGAATATGGTAAATGCTGACTGTAATACCTGCTATAAGCTGTTTAATTATTATGGGGATGAATCTGCTGAAAGCGTAATAATTGCCATGGGTTCGGTATGCGATACCATCGAAGAAACTATTGATATACTTCAAGAGTTAAAAAGTAATAGGAAACAATTAAAGTATAAGGCGTTTAAAGGTGATGTAAAAGAAAAATATAAGCTGTCAGATGCAACTTATAACAATACCGAAAATTGTAAAGAGTATAGCAAAGTTGGACTGATAAGAGTCCACCTGTACAGGCCATTTTCAAGGGAACATCTGATTAAAGCTATACCGCCTACGGTAAAAGTTATTAACGTTCTTGACAGAACCAAAGAACCGGGGTCTGTGTCTGAACCTTTATATGAAGATGTCGTTACGGCTCTTAAAGGCTCAGCCTATGAAAATACTAAGGTTTTGGGTGGACGGTATGGTTTATCTTCAAAAAACACGACACCTGTGGATATTATGGCTGTATTTAATAATGACAGCAAAGATAACTATACAATAGGCATAAATGATGATGTGACACATACATCGCTGGATTCGTCCCAATACAGATATTGTATGAAAAAAGATTATTATAGAAATGAAGAAAATAACAAAAAAGATAGAGGAAAATTCAAATCAGATAATAATGTCTTACAAGAAAATACCGAAAAATCCATATCAGATAATAATATTTTAAAACAAGAAAATATCGAAAAATCCATATCGGATAATAATATTTTAAAAACAGAAAAAGAAAATATTAAAAAAATATATTCATGTAAATTCTGGGGTATCGGTGCGGATGGAACAGTGGGTGCAAGTAAAAATGTTATTAAAATTATAGGTGATAATACTGATATGCAGGTGCAGGCATATTTTGAATATGATTCAAAGAAATCAGGCGGACTTACTATTTCACATATAAGATTTGGCAGTCAGCGGATTAAGTCGGCATACCTTATTGAAAATGCAGATTTTGCAGCCTGTAATGATTACAGCTTTTTAAGAAAGTATGATTTAATACACAGTATAAATAAAAATGGTACATTGCTTGTAAACTGTGCATTGGATGATGAAACATTTTGCAGGGAATTAAGTGTAAAAGACAGAAAATATATCCGTGATAATAATATTAAGGTATTTGCAATAGCTGCATCAAAGATTGCTAAGGATACAGGACTTGGGATAAGAATTGGAACAATAATGCAGGCGGCATTTTTTAGGATAATTGATATCATGGACATGGAAAGTGTCACACGATATATGAAGCACTATGTTAATAAGACGTATTCTTCAAAGGGTGAGGCTGTAGTTAATATGAACTGTGATGCAATTGATATGGCAGTCAATTCTGTAAGGGAAATTCATATATCAGATGCTGATTTAATGGATAATGTTACGTCATATGACACATTGCCGGATAGAGATATAACCGGTTCTATAAATATGGATGAAATATCACAGCATGAAAATGAGGATTCAGACAACTGTAAAAACACAGATTACAGAGCTGGTGATGCATCTGAAATATCACATGAGGCATATATGGCAGTTGATTTTGTAAAAGATATACAGGTTCCTATAAGCCGTTGTAAAGGTGATGAACTTCCAGTATCTGCATTTTTAAATATGGCAGATGGAACACTTCCTGTTGGAACTTCGGCATATGAAAAGAGAGGAATATCAAGGGTTGTGCCATTATGGAATCCTGATGGTTGTATACAATGTAACAGATGTTCATTTGTATGTCCTCATGGTGTTATAAGACCGGTTGTGCTGACAGACGAACAGAGAAAGAAAGCACCTGACGATATGAAGATGACTGTTATGGCAGGTGAAAAGGAAAAGTATTTTGCAATAATAATTTCTACAGATGATTGTACAGGCTGTACGCTGTGTTCAGATATATGTCCCGGAAATATTAAAAATAACGTGCTTAAAATGAATGGGATTGATAAAGCAGGATATCAGAAAAAATGTTATGAGTATGCGATGGAAAATAATGATAATAAAAATATGCATGGCCATTTTGAGAGAGGAACAGTTAAAGGTTCACAGTTTTTTTCACCACTGCTTGAATTTTCAGGTGCATGTGCAGGCTGTGGGGAAACAGCTTATGCAAAGCTTGCCACACAGTTGTTTGGGGAACGTATGATTATAGCCAATGCAACAGGCTGTTCGTCTATATGGGCAGCTTCCATGCCATCTTCTGCCTATACGGTTAATCAGGATAAAAAAGGACCGGCATGGTCTAATTCGCTGTTTGAGGATGCGGCGGAGTATGGATATGGAATACACCTTGCCAGTGAATATAACAGGAATGTTATATGGGAAAAGCTTATGTGGATTAGAGATAACAGCCGTAAAAATAATATTGGGGAAGTTAAATGTAGTGTAGATAATATTATTAACGAACTGGGAGCACTTATAAACAGTTATGAAAAATATTACAATGATGGCGGAATTAATTGTGTTATTTCGGATAAGATAATTGCAAAGCTTGAAGAGTATAAAGATATCAATAACAATGAAAATGTATTTGATATCTGTGTAAAAAATGAAAATCAAATGGAGGGTATTATAGATGAAATATTAGACGGTAAGGAGTTTCTGTCTAAAAAATCATGCTGGGTATTTGGCGGTGACGGCTGGGCGTATGATATAGGCTATGGCGGACTTGACCATGTTGCATCTACAGGTGCAGATATAAATATTCTTATATTTGATACAGAAGTGTATTCCAATACAGGAGGTCAGGTATCAAAGGCAACGAGCATGGGAGCGGCTGCACAATTTGCAGCAGATGGAAAGAGCAGAAGTAAGAAGAATCTTGCACAGATGCTTATGAGCTATAAGGATGTATATGTTGCACAGGTGTCATTAGGAGCAGACATGAATCAGTGTATTAAGGCATTTAATGAGGCAGAAAAATATAATGGAACCTCGGTTATTATCGCATATGCCCCATGTATTAATCATGGAATACATGGAGGTATGGCAAAATGTACAGAGGAACAGAAAAAAGCGGTTCGTTCAGGATATTGGAATCTGTTTCGATATAACCCTGACAGGATTATGTCGGGTAAAAATGCATTTATACTCGACAGTAATGAGCCAGACCTTGAATATACTGAATTTCTGATGGGGGAGAATAGATTTGCAGGACTTGCAGAAAGGGATAAGGCAAGGGCAGAGCTTTTATTTGAAATGGCTAAAAAGGAAGCCATGGAAAGATATGAATATTATAAGAGATTAATGTGAAAACAATTTAATTTTATTGGAGAAAATGATGAGTGATTTTAGCAGGGATGTCAATGAAAATATGGCATTATTTGAGAAAAGTGTCAGAGTTGATTATAATTTTGACATTTTAAAACGTAAGATAATAATGGGAGAAAAGCAGGCGGGGTTTTATTTTATTGACGGCTTTGTGCAGGAAGATATGGTTGAAAAGCTTATGCAGTTTTTTTATTCCTTAAAGCCTGAAAATCTAAAGGATATTGATACATTTCTTGAAGAGGGCATGCCATATACAGAGGTGGAAAAAAGTTCAGTTCTTATAGATGTTATCAAATCATTTTTATCGGGAATGACTGTCTTATATATTGACGGCTTTGATGAATGTATATTAATTGACTGTAGGACATATCCTATGAGAAGTGTAACCGAGCCCTGGAAGGACAGAGTGCTTCGTGGCGCAAGAGATGGTTTTGTGGAAACAATTGTCCATAATGCGGCACTATTGCGCAGACGTGTAAGGGATACAAGGTTAAGCCTTGAGATGTTTCAGGTAGGCGAATGTTCAAAATCAGATGTTGCAGTGTGTTACATTTCTGATAAGGCGGATATGAAGCTGGTTGACGATATTAAGAAGAGAATTAAAAGTATCGTGGTAGATGCACTTACGATGAATCTAGAAAGCCTTGCAGAATGTTTATTTGAGCATAAATGGATTGACCCGTTTCCTAAGTTTAAATATTCCGAAAGACCGGACACTGCAGCTGCTGCGATACTCGATGGAAATGTTGTGATAATGGTTGATAATTCTCCGGCGGTAATGATAATACCGACTTCTGTTTTTGACATGATAGAAGAACCGGATGATTATAACTTTGCACCTGTAATTGGAACTTATCTGAGGTGGTCAAGATTTGTATTTACAATGGTATGCATGTTTCTTACACCGGTATGGCTGCTTCTTCTTAATAATCCACAGTGGATTCCTGATTGGCTTGATTTTGTTACGATATCAGATGATATAACTGTTCCCGTGATATTCCAGCTTCTTATACTTGAAATGTCAGTTGACGGACTTAAGATGGCAGCGGTTAATACGCCTTCCCTGTTATCTACGCCGCTTAGTGTGGTTGCCGGTATTGTGGTTGGAGAATATGCGGTAAGCTCCGGCTGGTTTAATCCCGAATCCATGCTTTATATGGCAGTTGTTACGGTGGGAACTTATTCACAGGCAAGCTTTGAGATGGGATATGCAATGAAATTTTTAAGAATAACTGAGCTTATTCTTACACAGATATTTGGATTGTATGGTTTTATTATAGGAATTATTATTGTTATATGTACGATTGCGTTTAATAAGACAATATCGGGAAAAAGTTATATATATCCGCTTATTCCATGGGACTGGGAGCAGTTAAAGAGAAGAGTGTTCAGGCTAAGGCTGCCACATTCGCATAAATTGTGATTGACCGAGCTGAAAGCGAGGGACGCTTCTTGAACGACAGTTCA
>URAI01000115.1 GCA_900545725.1 uncultured Eubacterium sp. | reverse complement strand
CTTTGTCTGCCGGGATCGCGTCCACGGAAACGTACTCAACCTCAACCGGTGCGTCGATCGGGTTCGGGAACTCAGCAACAACAGTTGTATCTACCGGAAGGAGAAGCTTCTTTCCAAGCTTTTCTGCCTTCTCCATCATCTCCTTGCAGTAGTCGATCTTTGTATCGTCAACTAAGGACTTACCGATCTCCTTGCCCTGTGCCTTTAAGAAGGTATAAGCCATACCGCCGCCGATGATGAGGGTATCACACTTCTCAAGCAGGTTGGAGATCACATTTAACTTATCAGCAACCTTTGCGCCGCCGAGGATCGCTACGAACGGACGAACCGGATTCTCAACCGCGTTTCCAAGGAACGCGATCTCTTTCTCCATCAGGTATCCGACTACGTTGGAGCCGCCCTTTGCGGAGATGAATTTTGTAACACCTGCTACGGAAGCGTGTGCTCTGTGGGAGGAACCGAATGCATCGCATACATAATCGTCTGCGAGATCCGCGAGCTCTTTGCTGAACTTCTCGCCGTTCTTTGTCTCCTCAGCGCCACGGAAACGTGTATTCTGAAGAAGGACTACGTCCCCTTCTTTCATAGCATCCACTGCCTTTGTTGCAGCTTCACCGGTTACATTGTAATCAGAAACGAATACAACTTCCTTTCCAAGCTTTGCGGAAAGGCTCTTTGCAACCGGTGCAAGGGATTCTCCCTCGTTCGGTCCGTTTTTAACTTTTCCGAGGTGGGAGCAGAGAATTACCTTGCCGCCATCGTTGATCAGCTTCTGGATCGTCGGGAGAGCCGCGTTGATACGTGTCTCATCTGTGATCTCGCCGTTCTTAAGCGGTACATTGAAATCGCAGCGGACTAAAACTCTTTTACCTTTTACGTTGATATCATCAACTGTTTTCTTATTTAAAGACATGTCGGAATTCCTCCTTGATATTTTCTGACAGACATCTTCCTGTCTTCCGACCCACGGCAGCCGCCGGAGTCTTACGCGGGAGGCGGGCTTTCGCGCGCTTTCCGTGTAAAAAAGAATGTGCCTTGGCACATTCTCGCGCCTCGTGCGGTCGCTTGCGACAGTTTACATCTTCGCACGAGTGCGCATCTTTGGCACGTCAGTGCCTTTTTATGCAACAGGGAATTCCTCGTAATTTCCTGTTACATAAAAAAGGGATCCGGTCCTCAACAGACCGGACCCCTCAGTGAGTCTAATTTGTCACAATTTCTGTGGACCGATTAAGCATTTAACAGTTTTCCGAAGTGCTTAATTGTACGAACCATCTGGCTTGTGTAGGAGTTCTCGTTGTCGTACCAGGATACAACCTGAACCTCAGATGTGTTCTCGTCGATCGGGAGAACCATTGTCTGTGTTGCATCGAAGAGAGAACCGTATCTCATACCAACGATATCGCTGGAAACGATCTCATCTGTGTTGTAGCCGAAGGACTCGTTGGAAGCTGCTTTCATTGCTGCGTTGATGGATTCCTTTGTCGGCTGGCCCTTAACAACAGCTGTTAAGATCGTTGTGGAACCTGTCGGTGTAGGAACACGCTGAGCAGAACCGATGAGCTTACCGTTTAATTCCGGAATTACAAGGCCGATTGCCTTTGCAGCGCCTGTGCTGTTCGGAACGATATTGATCGCTGCTGCACGGCTTCTTCTCTTATCGCCCTTTCTCTGCGGTCCGTCAAGTGTCATCTGGTCGCCTGTGTAAGCGTGGATCGTGCACATAATACCGGACTGGATCGGGTAAGAATCGTTTAATGCCTTTGCCATCGGAGCAAGGCAGTTTGTTGTACAGGAAGCAGCGGAGATGATGTGGTCATCTTTGCTTAATGTCTCATGGTTTACATTGTAAACGATTGTCTTTAAATCATTACCGGCCGGAGCTGAGATAACAACCTTCTTAGCACCTGCATTGATATGAGCCTGAGCCTTTTCCTTAGATGTATAGAATCCTGAACACTCAAGAACAACATCTACACCGATTTCTCCCCATGGGCAGTTGTTTGCATCTGGCTCTTTGTAGATCTTAATTGTCTGACCCTTAACTGTAATTGTACCAGCTTCATCATCAGCAGTAACCTGATCTTCTTCACCAAAACCAACATATCTTCCCTGTGATGAATCATACTTTAAAAGATGAGCTAACATCTTAGGGCTTGTTAAATCGTTAATAGCGACTACTTCATATCCTTCTGCACCAAACATCTGTCTGAATGCAAGTCTACCGATACGTCCAAAACCATTAATTGCAACTTTTACTGACATAAATTAAATCCTCCTAAATATTATTGATTAATTGAGTTTGTTAATAAAAAATCAACTACGATGTATTGTACATAATCTAATCCAAAATATCAAGTGCAAATTGCCTTTTTTTACAAAATATACTTAATTTTTTGTAAAAAATTTAACAAACACACTGTAAATAATTTAAATTAATACAATTACAATTATGATGAAAAAAATTTTTATACATATTAATCACAATTCGACGGGCATTTATACCAGAGAAACCGCAGACTAAATGTCAGCTCTGGTGCTGTGACAAATGCCATTTTGTGATGCCTGTATTTTTAAGAAAAGATAAAATAAAGCTGCTACACTATGAATTATTTACACAATATAAGGTCCGGTAATAAATTAAAATCCGCTATATATTATATAACTTCAACGTAACAGCCTGTTTTTATTAAAGCATTATTAAATTATTTGGTTAATTCTTTCTTTATACATTCAGCTATATTATTAGCATGATCTGACATTCTTTCAAGATTAGAGAGAATATCAAGAAAAACAACTCCATTAGATGGTTTACATTTTCCCTGTGAAAGTCTCTGTATATGCTTATCCCTTAATTCTTCTTCTAATTCATCCACACCATCTTCAATACGCATAACCTCATCAGCAATACTGCCATCCTGTAATTCTCTCGCTTCAACAGCCTTTTCAAAGCTGTGATATACTTTATCACCTATAAGACGCAGCTCACTTGAACCGTTTTCTGAAAATACAATATTATTTTCTATCTTATATTTTGCTAGCTCTGCAAGATTTTCAGCGTGATCCGATACTCTTTCTATGTCAATTATGGCATGAAAAAGGTTGTTCACGAGAAAATGCTGTTTCTCGCTAATGGAAAGATTATTAACTCTTATAAGATAATCTGTAAGATATTTTTCATACAGATCAACCTTATGCTCTATCTCATATACCTTATCTATTGCATCCTGATCATTAGTCTGGATAGCCTGCTGTGCATATGCAATATTAGACAATGACAGACGTCCCATTATGGCGACTTCTTTGACAGCACGTTCAACTGCTACTGATGGCTGTTCTAATATTCTTGAATCAAAATGACGTGATATCTCTACAGCATCCTTATCATTAGAATCAACATCAGTACTGATTGAAGTATCCTTCTTTTCCATTATGATAAGTCCTGAAAGCTTAACAAGCTGGTTAGCAAATGGGAACATAACAGCCGTACATGTAATATTAAAGAATGTGTGGAATATTGAAATCTCAACACTATTAATATTATAAGAAGCAAGCTGTGGGAATATCATAAATAGTACAAAGCCAATTGTACCAAATAATACAGCTCCTGCAACATTAAATAACAGATGCATACATGCAGCTCTCTTAGCTGTTCTTGTCGTTCCGGCACTTGAAATAATAGCGGTTACACATGAGCCAATATTCTGTCCCAATGTAATATATAATGCCGCATTTGTAGTAACAATCCCGCTTATTGCAAGTGTCTGCAATATACCTACAGATGCAGATGAACTCTGTAAAATAGCTGTTACGATTATACCTATAAGTATTCCAAGAAATGGATTACTTCCAACCACTTTAAATGCCTGTGCAAAAATAGGTGCATCCGTGTAAGGGGCAATTGAACTTGACATAAAGTATAAGCCCTCAAATAATAAACCAATACCTACTATAATCTCACCAATATTTTTAGTCTTGCCTGTTTTTGCAAAAAGTATTACAAAAGCTCCAATTCCTATTAACAGAGGTGCATAAAAAGATGGCTGCATTACCTTAACAGCATCACCTAACTGCCCTAAAGATACAATCCATGCTGTTATTGTAGTACCAATATTGGCACCCATTATAACACCAACAGCCTGTACAAGGCTCATAAGTCCTGCATTAACAAAACCAACCACCATAACTGTAGTGGCGCCACTGCTCTGTATTATTGCTGTAATTAAAGCTCCGACCAATACTGCCAGAAGCCTGTTTCTTGTAAGATATCCAAGCAGCTTCTTCATCTTACCACCTGCTGATTTCTGCATACCATCAGCCATAATGTTCATACCGTACAGGAACATTCCTATACCGCCCGCAAATTCAAATAAACTACTAACGTACCCGATATTCACTTTGTCTCCCGTCTGCACTAATATTTTACTGCTAATGAAAATTTATATCAATATAAGTCCGCTGTTAATACTATGATGTAAATGTCCCCAATTATGAAGTCTTCCTGCTTTAAACTAATATTTTAAATTTTTATCACTTATATTATATAAAATGTAAAATCTGTGTGCTTTTTATGTAAAATTTATTTAACATTTCCTTTACATAATAACAATTTAAAATAATATTTTCAACAAGAAAACTTAATTCTGACAAGATATTATTAAATTTGACAATAATATGTGCAAAAAAAATAATAATATGTTACACTTTGCTTAAGTTTTGTATTTTTGTTTAAGAAATGGAGATTTTTATGTTACATAATAATAATTTATCAGATTTTCATATCCACTCTTATTTTTCATCAGATTCCAAGGCTGAGCCGGAAGATATTATAAAGACCGCTATCAGGCTGGGGCTTAAAAGAATATGTTTTACTGACCACAACGATTATGATTATCCTTTAGAGAATGGAAATGTTGTATTTCAACTTGATTTTGACAGCTATGTAGCACATATAGCACAGCTTCGTGATAAATATTCAGGCAAAATCGACATATATACCGGTGTAGAACAGGGACTTCAAAAGCATCTGTGCAGACGAATTGATGAGTATGACAAAGATGGGCTTCTTGATTTTATTATAGGCTCATCCCACCTCGTATATGGTCAGGACCCATATTATAAAGAATATTGGGACAATCATTCTGTAAATGATAGTATTTTAAATTACTTCCAGAGCATAGCTGATAATATCAATTCGTGCCATAATTATGATGTATATGGTCATCTGGACTATATTATAAGATATGCTCCTAATCAGGACAAAGACTATAACTGGAAAGCGTATTCTGATATAATTGATGATATATTAAAATCCCTGATTAATAATGGAAAAGGAATTGAGATTAATACTGCAGGTTTAAAATACGGTCTTAATGAACCAAATCCGTGTCATGGCATTGTAAAACGTTATAAAGAGCTTGGCGGAGAGATTATTACAACCGGTTCTGATGCTCATTTACCTGAACATATTGCCTATGATTTTAACATAATAAGTGATTACCTTACATCGGCAGGTTTTAAATATTATACAATCTTTTCAAAGAGAAAGCCGGAATTTATACATTTATAGTTTAAAAAAAGCGAATTTAAATAGCTATTATCAATACAAGACTTTATGGTTTTATTTCTGTTTGTATATCCGGCAAAGGTTACACTATGCATGGATTGCAGAGCCGCTGATATAAAAAAACAGCAGAACTGACCAGCGGCTCGCAGCAGGATCAGCCTGCGGACTCTTAATGATAACAGATAATAAATATTTTATCAGAAATTGACATTTTTATGATATTTGTACAATTAATAAATACGTTTCCATCACATTGATAATTTTCTAAGTTCATATACATCCTTTCGCAGACATTCAATTACATAATCCATCTGTCCCCTCGTTATCTCTTCATTGATGGTCAGTCTGACTGTTCCATGAACAAGTTCATCATTAAGACCTATAGCGCGCAGTACATGAGAACCCTCTTTACTTGCCGATGAACATGCCGAACCGGCAGATGCGCAGATTCCCTGCTCATCTAACATGGCAATTAAGGCAGCGCCATCAATATTTTTGAAACAGAAACTGCAATTATTAGGCAGACGGTTTCTTATGCTTCCATTTAACTTAGAACCGGGTATCATTGAAAGAACTCTGTTTATCATATAATTTCTCAATTCACTCTCGCGGCTTATCCGATGCTTTCTGTTATGCATTGCTATCGCTGCCGCCTTTGCAAATCCAATTATGCCTGCGACATTTTCAGTGCCAGAACGCATGCCATTTTCCTGTCCTCCACCATTAATAAACGGTGTTTTAAGAGTTCCGTTTCTTATATACAAAAAGCCAATTCCTTTTGGTCCGCATATCTTATGTGCACTGGTACTAAGCATATCTATATTCTGCCTTTTTACATCAATAGGTATATTCGTATATGCCTGCACTGCATCTGTGTGAAATAATATATTCTGTCTTTTTGCAATTCCTGCAATTCTTTCAATCGGCTGTATGGTTCCTATTTCATTATTTGCAGCCATAACAGATATAAGAAATGT
>URAI01000114.1 GCA_900545725.1 uncultured Eubacterium sp. | reverse complement strand
AACTTCTTATTTTAATTTTATAATATAATAATTAAATATATATATATTATTATACATGCAGAAAATCCATTGCTTAAGAATGTTATACAAGCTTAAATAGCTGAATATTAAACAGCTGGATAATACAATAACAGGTAATGCAGACGATATATAATTTATTCATACGGCATGTGACGGGATTGATATAATACAGAAAAATGACAATATTTCTAAGAAATCAAAGCAGTGAAACATAATACAACAGTAAAGTACAGGTGTGTGTATATGTACCAAAAGTGTCCGCCAGCGACGGAATTTTAATGTTTTTTGTGATTTTATGGTAAAATTGCACAAAAGCATATATAGGGTGAAATATTGTTAAGCCTGCGTAAATACTGGCTGTAAAAGCAATATTACATACAGATAATTGCTTCGCTAAACGAGCGTTTAGCGAAGTTATACACTGTTTATGTCTGTTATCTGCGTGTATGCCCATCAACAGACACAGGCGGCATTTTAAAGATTTTTTGTCAATGTGGGATAAAGATTAACAATATTTTTTATATGCCGGAAACCATGATTTATACAGGCTTTTTACCAGATTGCAAAAGCAGTGTGAGTTAAAAAAATAAAAAAATTAAAAGTTTGTTCGTTTTGTTCGGTTTTAATGTGCTAATATTTAGGCTGGAACAGATGGACAATATCTGGACGACAAAATCCCCCTCGGATAAGCCCCGGCATTAATCTAGTGCTTCTGACAGCATTAATGATATGCCGGGGTTTGTTTTTACGCAGTCTGACGTAATACCAAAGCAGGAGAGGTGGTGATACATGAGTGAATAATAAAAACAAAGCCGGTATGCCGGCTTATGAGCTGGCAGAAAACGATTATATGCTTGGCATGAAATACAAGGATATAGCTGTTAAATACGGCGTAACAATTAACACTGTTAAGAGCTGGAAGAAAAGATATAACTGGAACAGAAAAAGTGTGCACACAAAAATGAAAAAAGTGTGCACACAAAATGACCCTGATTTTGAGGTTGAAGATAAGCCTGTTGCAGATGAGGTTGAGTCTGTGTTGAAAAATGAGGAGCTCAACGAAAAGGAACGGCTTTTCTGTCTGTATTTTACAAAACTGTTTAATGCAGCCAAAGCATACAAAAAAGCCTATGTGACATGTTCTGATTATACGGCACGCATTAACGGCTGTAAGCTGCTTGCAAAGCCTAAGATTAAGGCAGAGATAGAACGGCTTAAGCGTACAAGGCTTAACCAGCTGTATCTTGAACAGTCTGACATATTCCAGAAATACATGGATATAGCATTTGCAGACTTTACTGATTATGTGACATTTGGCAATGAGAAGATAAAAGTAAAGGATGACTCCGGAAAAACAAGGGAAATAATAGTAAGCCATGTCGATGTAAGGAATGATACAGAGGTAGATGGTACACTTATTACAGAGATAACCAAAGGACCTAACGGAATAAAAGTCAAGCTGGGTGACAGGATGAAAGCCCTTGAATGGATTGCCGGACATATGAACATGGCAAGTGAGGAACAGAGAGCGAAGATTGAGCTTATTAAGGCTCAGAAGGAGAAGCTGATGGAGTATGGCACAGGAGAGGATAACAATTCTGAAAAGATTGACAATATTTCAAAGATATTAGAACAGATGCAGACAGTTAAACAGGAAGATATTGTAGATTAACCTGGTAATTTAGAATAAAAGACAAATTATATATCCGAGGGGGTGATATTATTCTTAAGCTGTCGCCTAAATTTAAAGATTTTTTATCAGTTGAAACAGACAGGGAATATCTTGAGGGAACTACAGCCGCAGGGAAGACTACCGTGGGAGTATTTAAGTTTATGCTTATGGTTGCAAAAAGTGATATAAGGTATCATGTTCTTGCAGGTGCTGATATTGGAACTGTTGAGAAGAATGTTATCAATTCAGAGCGTGGACTTTTGGAGCAGATGGATGGACTGGCCACATACCATCCTAACGGACGTGGAGGCATCAGACTGCCGCATATAGAATATAAGACACCATCAGGCATTAAATATATATATGTCTGTGGATATGATAACAAGGCAAAGTGGAAAAAGGTGTTAGGCTCACAGGTTGGGTGTGTATATATTGATGAGGTCAATATCGCAGATATGGAGTTTTTACGTGAAATAACGCACAGATGTAAGTATATGATGACTACATCTAATCCTGATGCACCCGATATTCCAGTATATAAAGAATTTATTAACAGGAGCAGACCATTAAAAAGATATGTAAAAGATTATCCGCCGGAACTTCTTGATGAACTTAAGGAAGAACCGGTAAGGGGATGGGTACACTGGTATTTTACTTTTTATGATAATGCTTCGATGTCAGAAGAGGATATACAGAAAAAGATAGATGCAGTCCCTAAGGGAACTAAGATGTATAAGAATAAGATACAGGGTCTCAGAGGAAAAGCAACAGGCCTTGTATTTTGTAATTTTAATAAAAGACATCATGTAATATCAAAAGAAAACGCCATGAATTATATAAAAAGAGACAAACGCCAGGAAGAATATTTTGAAATATTCACAAGTGGACTTGATACTGCGTATTCAACACAAAGCCCTGACACTATAGCAATGTCGTTTATAGGAATAACTAATAAAGGCAGATGTATCATATTATCTGAAAGAGTATATAACAATGCTGATATATCAGTTCCTATAGCACCATCTGATACTGTTAAGAATTATATTGACTTTCTTGAACGTAACCGCAGGGAATGGGGAGGTATGGCAAAAAATGTATTTGTTGACAGTGCTGACCAGGCAACTCTTACAGAGCTTGCCAAATATAAAAGACAACATCAGGAATGTATGTATATATTTAATAATGCTTATAAACGTGTTGAAATAATAGACAGGATAATGCTGCAGCTTGGATGGATGATATATGACGATGGAAAGGACAGGAAGCCTGATTATTATATCGTTGATACATGCACACAGTATATTAATGAGCTTGAAGTGTATTCATGGAAAGAAGATAAGGATTGTGAACCGGAAGATGGACATGACCACATGATTAACAGTGTACAGTATGGCTGGATTCCTTACAGAAGCAGGATAGGAACAGATAGAAGCATAACCGGATAGGAGAGTGTGAGAGGTGAATATATTTACAGGTATGGCAGAGAAGATAAAAACCGGAATAAGGACATGGCTGCGCATCCAGCCGGCAATGAATGGAACAATTAACATACAGGAGGTTCTTGATTATGAGGGTAATGCAATAAAGAATCAGATATGGTACAGGGGTGAGAGTGAAGAACTGTCACAGCTATACAGTCAGCTCGATGGCGACAAGACAAGGTTCTGGTCGGCATCCTGTACGGTCGGTATGGAAATCAGGAAGATACATGTAGGACTTCCAGCAATGTTATGTGACATGCTTGCCAGTATTGTTACGGCAGATATGAATGAGATAGATGCAGGAAGCCGTCAGACCGAATGGGATGAGATTGCAAAAGAAAATGATTTTGTTGAGCTTATAAAGCAGGCAATAACAGAAACCCTCTATATAGGAGATGGTGCATTTAAGATATCATTTGATACAGCCTTTAGCCAGTATCCGATACTTGAGTTTTATCCTGGTAATAAGATAGATATTATAAGGGACAGAGGGAGAGTTAAGGAGATAGTATTCAAGACTGTATATAACGTTCAAAAACAGGAATATGTGCTTCTGGAACATTATGGTATAGGATATATACATTATGAGCTTACGAGGGGCGGTAAGGAATATATATTAAGTGCTGTGCCAGAGCTTGCACACCTTAATGATATTACGTGGAACGATAAGTTTATGATGGCTGTGCCTCTTATGTTTTATAAGTCGGCTAAGTATGAGGGCAGGGGAAAGAGTATATATGATGCTAAGATAGATAACTTCGATGCGCTGGATGAAGCGTGGAGCCAGTGGATGGACGCATTAAGAAAAAACAGAACGAAAGAATATATTCCTGAAAATATGCTTCCAAGAAATCCATTTGATGGAAGTGTATTAAAGCCTAATGCTTTTGACAATGCGTATATCAGGATAGATGGGGCAATGTCAGAGGGAAATGTTAATAAGATAGAGCTTGTTCAGGGAGATATACCACATGAAAGCTATCTGTCAACATATATAACGGCTCTTGACCTTTGTTTACAGGGTATTATGAGCCCATCAACATTAGGTATAGATGTTAAGAAGCTTGATAATGCAGAAGCCCAGAGAGAGAAAGAGAAAGCAACCCTTTACAGCAGAAATAACATTGTAGAGCAGTTACATAAGGTCCTTCCAAAGCTTGTTACAGCTACATTTAATGCCATAGATACGCTTAATAAGACAGCTATTAAGGATATAGATATTGATGTGACATTTGGCGAATATGCTAACCCATCATTTGAAAGTCAGGTTGAGACAGTAAGCAAAGCTAAGCAGGGTGGTATTATGAGCATAGAGGCATCTGTTGATGAGCTGTATGGAGATACCAAGGATGATGAATGGAAGCAGGAAGAGATTGCAAGGCTTAAGGCTGAACAGGGAATATCTGAGATGGATGAACCGCAGCTTAATATGCCGGATAACATTGTAGATATTAATGGAGTAGAATAATGCCATCACATATGAATACAGATTATGATATAGGCAAAGCATTTGCCGCCATCGAAGATGAACTTATATCATCCATGATGCGTAATCTTGACCGTCACAGGGCAGAGGAAACCAAGTTAGGATATAACTGGACACAGTGGCAGGTTGATCAACTAAAATATCTTGAAAAGTATAAGGCTGATAATAAAGAGAAGTATAAAGATAAGTTTAAAGATATCAATTCATCAGTCGATGCAATGTTATCATCGGCAAGAAGTGCAGGCGGAACGGCACAGGAACAGCAGATATTAAAGGCAATAAAAAACGGATTTGAAGCAGCTAAGGACACCGATGGTAAAGGTGTAACGGCTGCTTTTTTCAGACTTAATACAAGAAAGCTGGAGGCATTGCAGGAAGCTACTAAGAATGATTTAAAGACTGCTGAAAAAGCAATGCTTAGAATGTCAAATGATAAATACAGACAGATAATATATAATGCACAGGTTTATGCAAATACAGGTGCTGGAACTTATGAGAAGGCTGTTGATATGGCTACAAAGGATTTTTTAAAAGCCGGTATTAATTGTATTGAATATAAGAATGGAAGCCGCCATAGCGTAAAGGAATATGCAAAGATGGCAATTAAGACAGCCAGTAAGAGGGCATATCTTACCGGAGAGGGCGAACAGAGGAAAAAATGGGGCATAACAACAGTTATCATGAATAAGCGTGGTAATGCTTGCCCTAAATGCTTACCCTTTGTGGGGAAGGTGCTAATTGATGATGTATGGAGTGGAGGTGATAAAAGTGTTGGTAATTATCCGTTAATGTCGGAAGCGATTAAGGCGGGTCTTTACCACCCTTGAAACCGAATTGCAAAGACAGCCACACAACGTATTTTGCAGACTTAGACGATGATGAAATATCTCCAACATATACAAAAAAAGAACTAAGCCAAATAGAAGACGATTACAGACAAGAACAAAAACAGCAATATGCTAATAGAATGGTCGAAAAGTTCGACAGATTGGCTAAGCACTCGTTAGACCCTGATAATAAGAAATTATATGAAGCTAGAAAATCTGAGTGGCAAAATGTAAGATTTAAAACAGGTGAAGTTAATTCAAAACAATATATAGATAGTAAGTTGCCACTGGCAAATTTTATAGCATTACCACAAACAAAGGTTGTAGATGTACTTAGAAAAGAGTCTGATATATGGATAAATGAACTTACTGGTAAAGAAATACACGCAGTACAAAAGTATACATATAATTCAGGTGATAAGAAACCGAATAGATTTTTTGAAAGATTAAATGCAATGCTTCGTGGAGATAGAGAAGAAGATAAAAAACTTAGAGAATATGCAAATATTATATCTGGGGCTTTAGGGAAAAATAGATTAAAGTATGATATTATATGTTATAGAAATATGGAATTTAATCCGTATGAAAAATACCAAGTAGGAGATATTTTTGAAGATAAACAATTTATAAGTACATCAGTTTCGCAACATTCGGCATTAGTAAAAAAGTTTAAAATGATATTTTTAGTTCCAAAGGGTTCAAGAGGTGCATATATAGAGCGTATTAGTAAATATCCAAAGCAAAGAGAATTTTTACTTGACAGAAATTGTAAAATGCGTATATTATCAAAGCAAGAAGATAGTATTTTAGTGGAGGTATTACCATGACAAATGAAGACGAAGCATACGAATGGTATTTAGATAGATTATCTATGCCACCTAATCCAGTTCCATTATCAAAAGAAGAATGTGAAGCATATAATAAAGAACACGCATTGCCTGCAAAAGAAGAATTAGATAGAATATTAAAAGATGCAGGAGTATTATAGTTATTAGCCACCAGTCAAAAAGATTGGTGGTATTTTTATACCCAATTTTAAGAAAGTGAGGACAAGACAGTATGAAAAAATTATTTATTAGCCAGCCTATGGCAGGTAAAACAGACGAGGAAATAAAAGAAACAAGGAAAAAGGCAATAGAATATGCAGAGCTGCTATTAGGTGAGAAAGTAGAAGTTATAGAGTCTTTTTTTGAAGGAGCACCAGCAGAAGCTAAGCCATTGTGGTTTTTAGGAAAATCAATAGAACTTCTATCACAGGCGGACGTTGTATATTTTGCTAAAGGCTGGGATAAGGCTAGAGGTTGCAAAATAGAACATCAGTGTGCAGTAGCATATAATATTAAGAGAATTGAAGATTAGATTAAATAAACAGCCATAGAGCTGTTATTTTTATACATAAGTTGCACCGGTGCAACAGAAAGGACTGCATATGTTTAAAAGATATTCATCACCACCAGAGCCTGTGAAAAAAGAAAAATCACAATCTGAAATATTTATGGAAGATGGTGATTTTGTAATGACACAGCTTAAAAGGCACGTATTAATGTTACAGAATAGATTAACAATGGGAATGTATCAGGGTGATTTAGATATTAAACTATATCATCAGGCTATAATGGATACTTTATATGAAATAGAAGAAAGGAAGAAATAAGCACGCATAGCAAACGCTGTGGGTGTTATTTTTATGTCCAAAACTTAATGACACTAAACTTTAGGAAAATGCCAAGACCTAAGATAATAATTGATTAACAACCACCAGTCAAAAAGATTGGTGGTATTTTTATA
>URAI01000113.1 GCA_900545725.1 uncultured Eubacterium sp. | reverse complement strand
CCTGTTTGCCGCAAAGCTGCTGAACGGTACGCTCGCAGCTATGCTGACGGCTTTCCTGTTTGCCCTCTCGCCTGCCGTGCTGACGGTTTCCTCACCGGAGCTGACACCGATATCGGTACAGTTCCGGTATACGCTTGCTGTGCTGTTCGTTTCCGCTTTGTATCCAATTTGGGGGTGGAAAAAGCGCAGGAAATGATATATAATATTTTATATAATATGTGAAACTTATTATTTAAAATCTATGTTACTATCATCTATAACATCTATAACCATATCTATCGCACATTCTACAGCCTGATTACGAATCTGCTGTCTGTCTCCTTTAAGGTTATGCTCATATGCCTTATTTACAATCACACCGTCATTATAATAGTAAATACCTGTATATACCAATCCTACAGGCTTTCCATCCTCAGTGTCAGGTCCGGCAACACCTGTTACTGATATTCCTATATCAGCTCTGGCTTTATCAGCCGCACCTTTAGCCATTTCCATTGCAGTCTCTGCACTTACTGCTTTATATTTATTAAGCGTATCCTGCGATACTCCAAGCAGTCTGTGTTTTGATTCATCGCAATATGTTATATATCCTTCCTTGAATACAGTAGAAGCCCCTGATACATTAACAATAGCAGCTGAAACAAGACCGGCTGTACATGACTCTGCAGTTGTAATAATAAGTTGTTTTTCTTTTAGAAGCTCTACGAGCTTTATCTCCCTTTTTATCAAAATAATCTCCATTCCATAAAAAATACTGTATAAAATATGAATACTTACACATTCCATACAGTATATTATAATTCAGCTATATAAAATCTATTTTGAAGAACCTTCTGTAAATACCTTATAGTTCTTAATTATATAATCCGCAAGTGAAATGATTGTAAGTGCAAGTGATACATATATCAATATATTACTAATTATATTGATATATGGTATGTCAGGCTGTAAAGTAAGAACAATTATCATTATCATCTGAAAAGTAGTCTTGAACTTTCCCCAGTAGCTGGCAGCAATAACAACACCATTATCAGATGCAACTAATCTGAAACCACTTATAATAAATTCCCTGGCTATTATAATTATTACAATCCATGCATCAATTCTATTAAGATCAACTAATGCTATAAGAGCTGAACACACCAGCAGTTTATCTGCCAATGGATCCATAAACTTACCAAAATTAGTTACAAGGCCATATTTTCGTGCAATCTTTCCATCAAGCATATCTGTTAAACTTGCTATTATAAATATAGCCGCAGCTATTACTTTAGAAACAGGTCCTGCGATATCCAGATATAAAAACACCAGATAAAATGGTATCATTATTGTTCTTAAAATAGTTAGTCTGTTTGGTAAATTCATTATCTCCTCATTTCTGCACTATCCATTATTATAGTGCTTAATGCTTATTTTAGTAACAAAATAAAACCCTGATATTAAGAATATCAGTCTGCTAGTTCCCCAATTAAATCATATTCCATTGAGCCAGTGATGCTGACATTAACAATCTGTCCTGACATTAACTGTGCATTTGTATTAATAAATACATACCCATCCACATTAGGAGCATCCTTATAAGATCTGCCTACATATGCATCATCATCTGTAATCTTTCCCTCAACCATAACAGGAATAACCCTGCCTACCATATCAGCAGATTTATCAAGAGAAACCTCCTGTTGTAATTCCATTATTCTGTTTCGGCGTTCTTCTTTTATATTCTCAGGAATCTGATCCGTCATTGATGCCGCAGGTGTACCCTCCTCAGGAGAGTATGTAAATACTCCGAGTCTGTCAAATTCCATTGTATCTACAAAATCAAGTAAATCATCAATATCCTCTTCAGTCTCGCCGGGAAAACCGGTTATAAGTGTTGTTCGAAGAGCAATATCAGGAATATTATTACGAAGCTTTGTTATCACATCAACAAGCTCCTGTCTTGTTGTTCTTCTTCCCATTCTTTTTAAAATATTGTCACTCGAATGTTGTATAGGCATATCAAGATATTTACATATCTTAGGTTCTTCTTTTATAACCTGAATTAACTCATCTGTAATCTCTTCCGGATAACAATATAATATTCGTATCCATTCAAGGCCATCAATTCTGCATAGCTTCCTCAACAACTCAGGTAAAGCCTTTTTTCCATATATATCTGTTCCATATACTGTTGTCTCCTGAGCAACTAATATAAGTTCCTTTGTTCCATTATCGGCAAGATATCTGGCCTGCTCTAAAAGATATTCCATCTCAAAACTTCTGAAATTACCTCTCACAGCCGGTATAATACAGTACGTACAATGCTTATCACAACCTTCGGCTATTTTAAGATATTCATAATAACCACCGGTTGTCATTATTCTGTGATTCTTTACAACCGGAAGACGGTCAGTATCCTCTACACAGCTATAGCCTTTACCTTCAAGAACTGAAAGTACTACTTCTGCTATCTTATCATATGAAGATGTTCCTATAAGTGCATCCACCTCAGGGATTTCTTTAGTTATCTCATCCTTATATCTATGCGCAAGACATCCTGTAACAATAAGTGCTTTACAGACAGCATCTTTTTTATGTTCTGCCATCTCAAGAATAGTATTAATACTCTCCTGCTTGGCATCATGGATAAAGCAGCATGTATTAACAGCAATTACATCTGCCTGCATCTCATCATCAGTAAATTCAAAGCCTTTATCCTTTAGTATTCCAAGCATATTTTCTGTGTCAACCAGATTCTTATCACAACCAAGTGATACAAACATTATTCTCATCTATTATCTCCAAAATATATTTATAATTAAAATGTTAAATAGGCAAAAAACACAGGAAGCCAAATAATCATATACATAATCACTTTGTCTTCCTGTAGGTATTAAGCCTGACAATATTGTTTAATAACAGCAATTACCTCTGAATAAACAGAAGATAATTTTTCATATTCCTCATTAAGCCCGTCTAAAGATCCTTTTCTTAACACTTCTACCATAGGGTTAAGAATATTATTAATTGAATCAAGACTTAAATTAGCACAGACCCCTTTCATCGTATGTGCAACTTCAAATGCCTGTCTGACATCGCCATCAGCAATTGCATCTGAAAGCTGACTCATAAGATTATCACTCAGAAAACGATATAAAAATGAACAATAAATTTTTTCATCATCCATAAAACGCCTTAAAGCTGAATCAACATTAATTCCAGCATGTTCAAATGCATCTCTTTTAGCTGTATCCACTATTATTCACATCCTTATCACATATATTCAAAATATCTTATATAATTATCACACAATTCAATAAAATTTGCTACTGTTTTTTTATAAAATTAAAATAAAGAATAAACAGCTTTCGCTAAAACGCAGCTGTTCCTTTCTAAAATTCCAAAATTCAATCTTTTTTGGATTCTTTATTAACGGCGCATCAGATTCGTGTGTATATTCTCAATATTATTATCCCATCATATTAGTTAATTAGAAAAATCAGCTTATATTATTTTAAAATAATAATATAAATATCCTCCGCAGATTAACAATCCCACTAAACATAATATGTTATTGATAATACCATCTGATTTACATATATTAAATGCTATCCCCCTTTTAAACGGATACCATATTAGTACAGACTTTTTATTCAGCATATCAAGTACTATATGCGAAGACATTGCTATAGCAAATGGAAGCATCATATCGTGATAAATATAATATATTATCAGGCTGAATGTTATAACACCCAGTATAGAATGTGTAAATGACCTGTGTGGCAGCTCCTTACAGATTATACATATAACCACCAATATTGCCAGTCCTGAAATAAACTGATACATATTACTTCTGGCAAGTATATTATTAAGAATATTAAAGCCATACTTATAATTAACATAGCCCTCAATAATGGCAAATAAAACAATAATACTAAGCAGCTTATTAACTGCATTACTGGAATCAGATGTCTTAACATCAATATCGCTGATAACTGAACCGATAACAGCCGCTCCAATACATACTGAAATATT
Organism: uncultured Eubacterium sp.; assembly: GCA_900545725.1. Classification (GTDB taxonomy): domain Bacteria; phylum Bacillota; class Clostridia; order Lachnospirales; family Lachnospiraceae; genus Lachnospira. The sequence goes on along the minus strand of URAI01000113.1, from coordinate 3,281 downwards.
ACTTAATGTATCCGGTCTGATAATAACCAGTGCTGTAGCAACTCCTACTGCCAAATGTGTCTTTCCTGTCATAAGTTCTCCTTAATTCCTGTAAATATTTATTTTATAGTAATTATATTAATGTGTATTCACAAGAACATTAGTTCTATTGGTATTATATCAGACCTTTAAATACTTGTCCAGCTATATTATAACATAATCCGACAGTGCACTGTATCAATAACATCCCCTTAAAAATAATTCAGCAGATTGAAATCCATACATTCTATCTGGCAAAATGTCATTTATACAGTACACTACACTTTTCTGTATATAATCATGCCATCCTCTATGCCTGTTTCAATTATTGAAGCATTATCAGATATATTTAATTTGAATCTTTTGTCAATAGCTTTTCTTAAATCGAATGGAAGATATTCCCAATAATCATTAAGAAGTGTTTTTATTGAAAAATCAATTCCCTGTGACATAAGACGTGCCTTTTTACCCGTAATAAGTGTCATCTTTGAAATAATCCATTGGTTCAGCATATCACGATGGATGTTCTCGACCCACTGTGAGCATATGAGATACCTTTCTGAATTAATATCAATAACAGTTTCATAATATCTGTTATATCCGTTAGAATCTCTTTTACCTGTATCAACAGCTTCGCCTTTTCCCAGCCTTTTAAGCAGAGGATAATTAAGCCCGAATATATTTTTGCAATAAAAGCCATCCATAAAACCACTTAACTCATCAGGTTTAATCTCTTCATTAAAAATAAGTGTTGAAAATACCCCTCTTGCCATTTTGCCTATTTTTACAGAATATTTATCGGATTTTTCACTGCTTAACTCTTCAAATGCCGTTGAACTTTCCTTTTCTATAATCTCTTTAGCCCTGTTAATTGTTGTCGTTCCAATTCTTGCTGAACTTATAATATTATTAAGTGCCGCAATCTGCATGCCTTCTTTAAATATTTTTCTCGCTGTGGAACTGCGGCTTCTTCTTGATGCAAGTGTTAATTTTTCTTTTTTGAGTGCTTCTTCAGGATTGGCATCGTCTTTAAATACATAATAATATTCTACAAAAATTTTCTTTCCAACTTTATTAATTAATGTTTCCAGATTTTCATTACTGTCAGGTGATGCACCATAATTATGTTTCATTTTTTCAAACATAAGATCATACTGCTCGACACTCATAACAACATAAGCCGGCCTGTTATGTTCAAAAACATAGACTTCACCATTATCTGTAATTTTACTTTTCACCTTTTCAAAATCCTTAAGGTCTTCGGCAGTTATGATTTTAGAAAAATCCATTGACATAAAAGTTCTCCATTCCGTGATCAATAATCATAGCTCATTAATTTTAATGGAAGTGCTAAAAGTAATGCGCCTCCTACAATATTACCAAGTGTAACAAAAAGCATGCTTTTTGCAACGAGTAAAAGATCTATGCCACCATACAGAAAATATGCAACTGAAAATGTCCCCATATTTGCTACACAATGTTCAAAACCGGCTGCTACAAACGCCATTATAACACAGAACATGACAACGAGCTTACCGCTTTCGGTTTTCATTCTTGTTCCTGTAAAAACCGCTATACAGACAAAGAAATTACATAACACTCCCCTTAAAAAAAGCTGCATTGGTGCAATACTTAGTTTGGAAGTTATAAAACTATTATAATAATCTATTAATATCTGTCTGGAAGCCCCACTGCCAACGAATAACGAACTTAGCAGAAATGCTCCAACAAAATTACCAATATAACTTATAAGCCATATTTTTAAAACTTTAGTGATAGTGCATGAATGGTTATAAAATCCCATAGCCATTACCATATTATTACCGGTAAAGAGCTCACCGCCAATAAATACGATAAGAACAATAGCTATAGAAAACAAAAATGCACCAAGAAGTTTCCCAAACTGTGGATATGTCGGATATAATATCGCAGCGGAAACATTTGATAAAATAGTTGCTACAACAATAAAGAATCCTGCAAGAACAGCCCTTAGAAAATATTTTCCAAAATGCTTATCACATAAATCAACCTTATGCACGGCTGCTCCTGACAATGATTCGACTTCTTCAGTTAACATAATTCATTTTTCCTCACTTTATAAAAATTTTCTTAAAACTTTAGAATTATATCACTAAAAGCAACTCATTTCAATAAGATAAAAATAATCGTTTTTTAATAAGATAAATTATCGTTTTTTTATGCACAATAAACAACTGATTTTTATGTTTATTTTTATATAATTGTACTCCTGCCCTTGACAATTTCAAATCCAAGACCGAGCTGTCTGATTCCATCACTTTGACCGTTAATCAGTTCACGGAGCATCCTCACCGCTTCAATACCACTTTCACGATAAAACAGATGTGCTGTTGTAAAATTCGGAGATACAATACTGCTGATTCGGTCATGTCCAATACCAGTAACCTGAATATCCCCCGGAATATCAAGTCCTTTTTCTTTAATAGCTTTTATAGCACCGGCTGCAATATAGTCAGTAGTACAAACAATTCCATCAATGCCATAATATTTTGATAACATGGCTTTTACAATATGATATCCACTTTCTGTTGAAAATTCAGCTTCTTTCATAAGCTCTTCATCAGGAATTATTCCATTTTCTATTAATGCATCTTTATAACCGTTAATACGATTTTTTCCAAATGCAATATTTTTATCAGTAATACTTATGCACATTATTTTTTTGCAGCCGGATTTTATGAGTGCATTGGTTATTGCCTTTGCAGCACCATAATCATTATAATATACACATGGATACTCATCAAACTGCTGTCCTACAATCACTACAGGCACACTTACTTTTTTCATAAGATTTTTATGCATTTTTGTATATATCGTACCGCATAGAATTATCCCATCTACGGGATTATTTTCAAAAAGCTTCACATATTCTATCTCTTTTTCAGAATCATTATTTGTAATTGCCAAAATCATACGGTATCTTGTTTCTGAAAGCTCTGAACTTATTCCATCCACAATTTTTGCAATTGCTTCTGAATTAATTCTTGGAACTACAACACCTATTATATTAGTCTTTCTTGTTCTTAACATCTGTGCATGTCTGGATGGAACATATCCAGTCTGTGTTATTGCATTAGCAATAGCTTCTCTTTTTTCTGTACTTATATATCCATTATTCAGATATCGTGATACTGCTGATACCGAAACTCCTGCCATATCCGCAACGTCTTTTATACTTATTCTTTTACTGTCCATACTAATCTCCATTTCTGATTACAACGGCT
>URAI01000112.1 GCA_900545725.1 uncultured Eubacterium sp. | reverse complement strand
TAAAGAAATATATAGGGCAGGGACTGCCCCAATTAACGCCTGTGGAGATAGTAGGGGGAACGACGTTCAGTGAACGTTGGTTTTGAGCCGACCGAAGCGGAGCGGAGACACGAGGTCGCTGAAGCAGGAAGCCCATTGGCTTTAGACAATGGGTAGTTCACGATACAAGAGGCAGGGCTGATAAGAATATGTATGACAGCAAAAAAATGTTAAAGTGCAGGTTATTATCATAAAATGATTTGTTGATGAGGTTTATATAAAAAATATTAAAAATAATATTTGTACAAATAAAACAATAATCAGCATAATCTGCAGTGTTTTATAAATGGTATTAAAAGAATATAATTGAAATATAAGATTATAAAATTAAGTACAATACACTTTTAGTTAAAATATTTAAAAAAAATACTTGCTAAAATTAAAGCTATGGTGTATATTGATAATAAATTAAAGCGTTTGTCAAAGGGGACAATTTTTAAGGAGGTATTTTTATACTTCTTTAAGATTGTCCCCTTATTCTATATTTTGATAATATTTAATATATGAGTATTAGTAGAAGCAAGCGGTAAATTAGAATCGGAGGATATTTTTATGGATAAGATTGATAAGAAATTAATTACACTTTTACAGCAGAATGCAAGAATGCCGCTTAAGGCTCTGGCAGAAAATGTATTTTTATCATCACCGGCAGTTTCTGCAAGAATTGAACGACTTGAAAAAGAAGAGATTATTGAAGGCTATGAAGTAAAGGTCAATCAGCTAAAGCTGGGATATCATATTACGGCATTTATTAATCTTGAGGTTGCACCTGTCCAGAAGCCGGAATTTTATCCATTTATCAAGTCATGCCCTAATGTTGTAGAATGTAACTGTGTAACGGGAACGTATTCAATGCTTTTAAAGGTAGTATTTCCAAGCACGATGGAGCTTGATACATTTATAGGACAGCTTCAGAAGTTTGGGCGTACAAGTACACAGATAGTATTCTCAACACCAGTTGCACCGAGAGGAATTGATGTTAATGCTGAGATGCCGGTACAGGAATAAAGCTGTATATAATTAAAATTGCATAAATTATATTAAAAGACAGCACCACTATTGAATGGGACTGTCTTTTTTGGTAAAATCACACTATTAATGTATAAAGAAAGGTGCAATAATTGTAATGAGTGAACATATAATGGACGAAAAGCAGGAGATGACTGCGAAGATACTTGAAAATGTTGGAAAAGTAATAATAGGTAAGAAAGAAGTCTCTAAGTTTATCCTTACAGCAATGCTTGCAAATGGACATGTATTACTTGAGGATGTACCGGGAACCGGTAAGACTGTGATGGCAAAGACATTTGCAAAATCAATAGAAGCCGGATTTAACAGAATACAGTTTACACCGGATCTGCTTCCATCTGATGTTACAGGAATTAATTATTATAATCAGAAGCAGGAAGAATTTATATTCAGGGAGGGACCTGTATTTACTAATATTTTACTTGCTGATGAGATTAACAGGGCAACACCAAGGACACAGTCGGCATTGCTTGAATGTATGGAGGAACATCAGGTTACAATAGATGGAGTTACAAAAAGACTTGATGAACCATTTATTGTAATAGCTACACAAAATCCTGTAGAAACAGCAGGAACATATCCACTTCCTGAGGCACAGCTGGACAGATTTATAATGAAGATTAATATGGGTTATCCTGATAAGAATGAAGAGCTTGATATTATTAACAGATTTTTAAAGAATAGTCCGTTAGATATGATAACTCCGGTATGTTCTAAGGGGGATATTGTGGCAATGCAGGAGGATGTAAAGGATGTGTATGTACATCCTGCGGTTATGTCTTATATAGTTGATATCGTTAATGCTACAAGAAATAATTCATCAGTTTCAACTGGAGTAAGTCCAAGAGGAACAATTACAATGATTAATGCGGCAAGAGCATTTGCATATATTTCAGGAAGAGGTTTTGTGACACCTGAGGATGTTAAGACACTTAGTGTACCGGTATTTTCACACCGTCTTGTATTAAAGAACGGTTTTGCCGGTATTGATGGCGCAGAAAAGATTATAGAGGGGATTATATCATCTGTTGAAGTACCAACAGAAGAATGGGACAGATAAATGATTGTATTATTGATGCTTATTGGTGCCGGTATAATATATACACTGCTTCAATATGTATATAAGAGATTCTGGGCGAAAAATCTTACGGTTGATATAGCTTTTGATAAAGCATATACATATATGGGGACAGAGGCGGTTATTACTGAGACTGTAACTAATATGAAAGCATTGCCGCTTGCGTGTATAAATATGAAATTTAAGATTGATAAAAGTCTTGATTTTGGAAATGCAGATAGTAATTCAGCGGTTTCTGATAATACCTATAGAAATGATATATTTGCATTACTATACTATCAGAGAGTTACAAGAAAGATACCTGTAAAATGTACAAAAAGAGGAGTATATTCCATAGATGATGTACAGCTTGTATGTAACGGGATATTTATGAATGATGTACTGGTTGCAAAATATCCGGCAGATTCCATGATTATTGTATACCCTGCCCAGACAGATGTGACAAGACTTCAGATACCATTTTCTAAGGTGATGGGTGTAATAGAACGTAACAGGCATATGTTTGCCGATAATTTTATGTTTCGTGGTATAAGGCAATACGAGACATTTGATCCGATGACGAATATTAACTGGAAAGCTTCTGCAAAGGCAGGAGAACTTATGGTCAACCAATACAATGAATCAGTAAGCCAGCAGGTGTGTATACTTCTTAATCTCGAACCGGCAGGAATGATAAGGTACGATAAACTTTCAGAGGAGAGTATATCTATAGCATCGGGTTTGTCTAAGCTTTTAATTGAGCAGGGGGTTTCTGTGTCAATATATAGTAATGGATGTGATTATAAGACAGATAAGAACGTGAAGATTATGTCAGACAGCGGTATATCACAATTTAATGCTATTAATACGGCACTGGCAAGAATTGACCTTGATAAGCCTATGCCTGAATTTAGTAAGTTTATGACGGAGGTAAGGGCTGATATTGTATCAGATAATGCAGGCAGCAGTGCAGGATTATTATATATTATAATATCAGCAGGAGGAAGAAAAAAATTCCAGCTTGGTATTAATGAAATTACAAAGTCATCAGATGCTATGTGGATTCTTCCATTTCATATGGGTATGGATACCGGTTTACAATATTGCAATATACCTGTAACAGAATGGGAGGTGGATTATTAGATGTCTAATAAGAAGTTATCAATGGCATGTAATATACTGGAAGCATTAATACAATGTCTTGTTGTATTAAGTTTTACAATAACTGTTATAATTGGAACTTTGGGATTTGGAATTAATAAACTTCCAGGCTGTTTTATAGTAATTATTCCTGTGGTACTGACATATATTTTAAGGAAGGTTATAAGAAAGTTTCAAATATTTACTTTTATTAATATAATAATTTTATTAAGTTCTTTTCTGCTGGGTGCTGATTATACAGAGAGGTTCAGCTATGTACTAATCTATTTTGTAATATTTGTATATTCGATGAGAGCCAAATACAAGGCCATTAAGTATAAAGAGGTTTCTATGCAGGTTGGGGAAAGTGCCACTGTGCAGGGACGTGATATAAGCGGAAGGTTAGAAGAGCATTTGTTTGCCGGAGAAAAAGTACCAATTGCATTTGCAGCAGTTATGGTTCTTGGTTATTTTGCAGGGTATTCAAGGGGAAGTACGATAGTTTTAAATAGTCAGGTTATCATATGTGTATTATTCATTCTTTGTCAGATATTATATAATAATCTCAAAAAACTTAATGATTTATATATAAATAATGCTGATAAATCAGAGTTTCCAGCACAGCAGCTTAAGAATGTTAATATTTTCACACTTGTAATAACATGTGTCCTTGTGCTAATAGGTATGCTTGCATTTTATAACGGTGAATATGGTAATATTTTTTCGATAATATCGGATGTAGGAATGTCAGGGCTTAGAGCATTTTTAAAAGGCTTTATATTCCTTTTAGGACTGTTTGAGGGAAAGCAGACAGATATGAACGAGATGGATACACAGACAGAAGAGACAACAGAAGGTCTTATAAGCCCTGAGGAGGTGTACCAGCCATCACATGTTGCAGAAGCTGTGGCCGAAGCAGTAGGAGTGGTTCTTATAGCTGCCTGTGTTATTGCACTTGTATGGTTTGTTGTAAGATATGTTAAACAGATTAATAAGACTAAAAAGCTTGGTACTGATACAGTAGAATATGTAAGACCCAAAAAGAGCAGTATTAAGACAGAGAATAATGTGTATGTAACACAGGAGATTATTTCAGAACAAAAAAACAATAAGGCTGCAAGAAAGTATTATAAAAAGCGTGTTAAGAAAGGCTTTGGTAGGAAAAAACCTGAAAAGACATATACACCGCAGCAGCTTACAAAATATGGTATTACAGCGGATGATGATAATGCTAAGAGAATAACAGATGCATATGAAAAAGCAAGGTATTCTAATCAGACAGTTACAGATGAAGAATTAAATATACTTAAAAAGTTATAATTGCACTGTGAGATTTAATCTGTAAGATTTAATCTAAAGTTCGGGTTGACATACTTTGTTGATAATGATAAGATTTATTTAATAAGGTAAATGCAATGACAAGGAGGAGTACATATTCTTCGGTTTTCAGAGAAAGGACGGCAGGTGCAAGTCCTTATTCCCAGAGTATGGAAGTAGCCTTCGAGCAGTGGCTTGAACGGATTATTATATTTTAACTATATGATAATTTTATTAGATGTCAACGGAATGTCCCTACGTTATAAGGGAATCAGTATCGGATAAGTATATTTTAATTATTCTGTATTGATATGAGAGTGAGGATATATTCCTTGAATTTAGGTGGTAACACGGATTTTAATTCGCCCTAAGCTGGTAACCGGCTTAGGGTTTATTTTTTTTTCAGGAGGTAGCAGATGAAGATTAAGGGAACTGAATTATTTGTAAAAGCTTTAATAGAAGAAGGTGTTGATACACTTTTTGGATATCCGGGTGGTCAGGCGATTGATTTGTTTGATGCATTATATGACCAGAATAAGATAGATGTAATACTTCCACGTCATGAACAGGCATTGATACATGCAGCTGATGCATATGCACGTTCAACAGGCAGGGTAGGTGTATGTCTTGTTACAAGTGGTCCTGGTGCGACTAATCTTGTAACAGGTATTGCGACAGCCAATTATGACAGTGTACCTCTTGTATGTTTTACAGGACAGGTTCCTTTAAACCTGTTAGGTAACGATGCATTTCAGGAGGTTGATATAGTAGGTATTACAAGAAATATATGTAAATATGCAGTGACAGTAAGAAACAGGGAAGAGCTTCCAAGAATTATTAAAGAGGCATTTTATATAGCAAGAACCGGAAGACCAGGACCTGTTGTGGTAGATCTTCCAAAGGATATACAGCAGGCGATGGGAACGGATGAATATCCTGATACGGTAAGTATAAGAGGATATAAGCCTAATGAGGGTGTACATATGGGACAGATTAAAAAGGCTGTTTCAGTTTTAAGTAAAGCCAAAAAACCGTTATTTTTAATAGGTGGCGGTGTTAATATTGCACATGCACAAAAAGAAATGACACAGCTTGCGGAAACGACAGGAGTTCCTGTAATTACGACAATTATGGGTAAGGGAGCAATTCCTACTAATCATCCGTTATATATGGGAAATATTGGTATTCATGGAAGTTATGCAGCCAATCACGCAGTAAGTGAATGTGATGTGTTATTCTCGATAGGTACAAGATTTAATGACAGAATAACAGGAAAGATTAGTGAGTTTGCAAAGAATGCCAAGATTATACATATTGATATTGATGCGGCATCAATTTCAAAAAATATTGTTGTGGATATTCCAATAGTTGCAGATGCAAAGATTGCAATTGATAAGTTAAATGAAAATGTTAAACCTGTTGGTGCAGAAAAATGGGTTGAACAGGTTACAGGATGGAAGAATGATTATCCAATTAATATGGATAAATATGTAGGTCTTACACCTGAAAAGATTATTAAAAAGATAAATGAAAGATATAAAAATTCAATTGTTACAACAGATGTAGGTCAGAACCAGTTGTGGACAACACAGTATCTGGAACTTGATGAAAACAGACAGCTTCTTACATCGGGAGGACTTGGAACAATGGGATATGGTCTTCCGGCAGCCATTGGTGCAAAGCTTGGCAATATGGATAAGACAGTTATATGTATTTCCGGAGATGGCGGAATGCAGATGAATATACAGGAGATGGCAACAGCAGTAGCATTAGAACTTCCATTGGTTCTTTGTGTATTTAACAATGGTTATCTTGGAAATGTAAGACAGTGGCAGGAGTTGTTCTTTAATAAGAGATATTCAGGCACATGCTTAAGATATAGAAGAAGCTGTGAGCGTAACTGTACAAAGAAGGATGAATGTTGTCCTAAGTATACACCTGATTTTGTAAAATTGGCTGAAAGCTATGATGCATATGGTATCAGGGTAATGAATGAAGAGGATATGGATAAGGCATTTGATTATGCGGATTCACATAAGAATGGTCCGACAATTATAGAGTTTATTATAGAAAGAGAAGCAAATGTATCACCAATGGTTCCGGGTGGAAAGCCTCTTAATGAGATGATAATGGATTGTTAATTAACGAATAAAAGTGAGGTAATATATGAATAAGACAAATAATATAAGCAAGAGATGGATTTCACTCTTTGTAGAAAATGATATAGGTGTACTTGCTAAGATTTCAGGACTTTTTTCAGGTAAATCTTACAATCTTGACAGTCTTACAGTTGGAGTGACGGAAGATCCTACAATATCAAGAATGACTATAAGTGTAACAAGTGATGATATAACTTTTGAACAGATTAAGAAGCAGTTAAACAGAAGTGTGGAAGTAATTAAAGTTATTGATCTTTCAGATATATCAATTAATATGAAAGAGATAATGTTTATCAAGGTTAATAAGTGTACTGAAAAGGATAAAGAAGAAGTATTCAGAATGGAGCGTGTGTTTGGACTCAAAGTTGTAGATTATGACAGAAACAGTATTCTTCTTGAATGTGTCAATACGGAATCTAAAAATAATGAACTGGTAAAGCTGTTTTCAAGTTCATTCCTCAACAGAATAGAGGTTGTACGTGGAGGAAGTGTGGCAATAGAATCAGTAACCAGAACAGACCGTTAAATTGTGATTTGTTGAAATGGGGGGTGTAGTGGGGAAGTGGCGGATTGTATTGGGAATTTTA
>URAI01000111.1 GCA_900545725.1 uncultured Eubacterium sp. | reverse complement strand
AAATGTCAGATTTGGCTCTGCGATAAGGGCTACTTTGTGACGCCTGCGGCACAAAGAGCCGTGTGAAAAATCAGCACATCAGTGTGATTTTTCACACTATCTCCTCTTATGATATAAATAATGATACTATCTCATCAAACATTTCACTGTTATCATTAATCTTCGCCTGGTTTCCTACAACACTAAGATAATCCTCATCGACCGCAGACCTTATTAATGGTGCAAGATTTCTTATATCCTGTGCTGTAGCATCAAGTACCTGTAATCTTTCTTTTTTAAGTGTCTCATAATCACTATTACATATATATGCACTGAAAGAACGCATACCCCTGGCTGCCGGATTCATCGGCGTATCCATATCACCTATAGTTCCTATAATAAACTTAACCATATCTCTGTCACTGACATTGAAGTTTTCAACATAGTCAGCCGCATGCTCAAATATATCATTAGTTTCTTTAAGATTCGGATCTCTATATGATACCATATACATGTCACCATTTCTGTAGAAGCCGCTCATACAGCCGTATGCACCGCCCTTAACACGTACATTAAGCCACAGATAGTCATATGAGAATATAATCTTTAAAAGCTTAAGTGCTCCTGTATATTCATATCCGTTTTCTACATAATTACCACATCTTGCAACATACTGTACCTGTGATGATGAAGTAAATGCTTTTTTATTATTAACCGGCACAAACTGTCTCTTTGCCGCCTTTACATCTATGTCCGATTTATTCAATGTTCCTATAAATGTGCTTACAGGCTTGACAAAGTCTTTATATCCCTCTTCGTCTGCCGTTATACTTACTTTAAGATTATCACTTGTAAATATTAACTGTACGAGCTTCTTAAGATTCCCAGCAATAATTTCTTTCTTATTATCAAAATCCTTATCAAGCTCCTGTATCAGTCTGTAGAATTCATAACCTCTTATCTTATTAGAATAATAAGAAGTCTCTGAAAACTGCGCCATGCCATTTAACATTGCTACCGTATGTCCTGAGCTTGTCATTGAACTTTCAAGTCTTGACTTAATTCTTGCTATAATCTCCTTAAGTCTTTTATAATCAGAATATTTTGTATTAAATATCATCTCATTCATCATATCAAGCACAAAACCCATTTTCTCATACAGTGCCTTGCCCTTAATCTCAAACATAATGCTATATTTGTCAAAGTCTTTACTGTCTGTGTAAATGGCTGCATCCGCCGTAATTCCACCACAGTTAATATTAATCTCATTAGTAAGCTCCGGATATGTGAAATTATCTGTATCCATAAGTCCTATTGTTGAGCTTAAAAGTCCTATATATGATACAAGCTCATCAGGAACATTCTTACAGTCAAACGCAAGCATTATATAAGCAATTCTATTTGTAAACATATTGTGATGTATTACATCAATTCCATGGATATCCTTCTTGTCAATATAAAACTTAGCCGGCTCCCTCTTAATATCAGAAAGTTTAAGCATCGGAATCTTTTCAAGATCTTCCTGACTTGAAGGTTCGTCCTGATACTGTTTTAATACCTTAGTATCCTTAATAAGACTTTCTATCTGCTCATCTGAAAGTGATGCCTTATAATCTGCTAACCTTTGTCTTTCTTCCTGTGCCTGTTTTTGTTCCAGTCCATGGCATGGTATAAGGCTTATAACTGAAGCATGTGTATTATCAAGCAGATATTTTTTAATAATATTTTCAAAAAGACCATTTTCTGATTCTTTTCGTATCTTTGCAAATGTATCTCCCGCCTCAATATGGATAAATGGCTTATTATCATCATAAAGCCAGCTATCCATCATTGTAAGATAATACATAAGTCCCTTTGGATAAGGTCCAAAATCCGCTTCCCTGTACTTAAATTCATAATAATTAATTCCGGCAAGTATCATTCTCTCATCAATGCCATTTTCCACAATATCTGATAATACTTCCCTTACTGTCTTAACAAATTCTTCCTGCTGTGATTCGTTAGTATTCTTTGCAATAATAGAATACATCGGCTGATACATTGAAGATTCATAACTGCTTTCAATATCTGTACCTATGCCCTTATCTAAAAGAGCCTGCTTAAGTCTGGCTCCGGGTGCAAGTATAAGTGCATAGTCTAATATCTGCATTGCAAGATACAGCTTATCATCAAGTGAAGTATCGACTACAACATTATATGAAAGATACGTGTTATCCGTAATCGGTTCTTCCTCTGTCACTGAATATTCATGTGTCTCATACTTTATCTTATCGAATGGCTTCTGAATACTGATATCTGAATCTATTGATACACCGTCTTTATCAAATGCACTTAAATATTCCGTGTCAAGATAATCGAGTCTTTCCTGCACGTCCATATCGCCGTAAATATATATATATGAATTAACCGGATGATAATAATTCTTATGATAGTCTAAAAATTCCTCATAAGTAAGATCAGGAATCTGCGATGGTATACCGCCTGATTCATTCTTATATGCTGTATCAGGAAAAAGTGATACAAATGTCTGTCTTGAAAGTACATCGTCTGGCGATGAATACACGCCCTTCATTTCATTAAATACTACACCGTTAAATTTAACCTCGTCCTCTGCATTTTCAAGCTCATAATGCCAGCCTTCCTGCTTGAATATCTCAGGTCTTTCATATATATTAGGATAAAATACTGCATCCATATATACATCCATAATATTCTTAAAGTCCGTATCATTACAGCTTGCCACAGGATATACTGTCTTATCAGGATAAGTCATCGCATTTAAAAATGTATTAAGCGAACCCTTGCATAATTCTACAAACGGGTCTTTAACCGGATATTTCCTGGAACCACAAAGTGTCGAATGTTCTATAATATGCTGTAAGCCTGTATTGTTATATGGGGGTGTCTTAAAACCGATTGAAAACACCTTATTCTCATCATCATTCGTAATAACGGCAATCCTTGCACCGCTCTTCTTATGCTTTAAAAGAAGCCCTATACTGTTAATATCTTTAAGCTTCTCTGTCTTTATCAAATCATATTTACTAAGATCTAATTTTTTAACTTCTTCTAGTCTTTTATCTAATTCCATTAAAGTCTTTACCTTTCATTGATTATATGCGGCTGATATAAACCTTTTATATATTATAATATCACATTCACGATATACTATACAATAGGCTGGTTGGCGTATTTAACAGAATGTATTGTTGTATACTTGCAAAGAATAATATTAACATTTATAATATAAAAATATGGCTTTTATGCCTGTTAAACTGCATTTTCAGGCTGATATTTAGAGTTTATTAAATAACCGCTTCTCCATAAACTCTAAATATCCTCCTGCATTATGAATATCAGAATACTTAGAAAGGTAATATACTTATGATTTTATCATGTAACAATATAAGCAAGGCTTTTGGAACAGATGAGATTATCAACAACTGTTCTTTTAATATAGAAAACCATGAAAAAGCTGCAATTGTCGGTCCTAATGGTGCCGGCAAGTCTACACTTCTTAAGATTATCGTAGGCGAACTTTCCGCTGACAGTGGTATTGTAACCTTTGCAAAGGATACGACATACGGCTACCTTGCACAGCATCAGAATCTTTCCTCTGACAATACTATTTATGAGGAGCTTCTTACAGTCAAGCAGGATATAATAGATATGGAAAAACGGTTAAGACAGATGGAAGATGATATGAACAATCTGACCGGTGATGCTCTTGAAACACTGCTTAATCAATATACACGGCTTAACCACGATTTTGAATTAAGAAATGGATACGCATATAAGAGTGAGATAAACGGTGTGTTAAAAGGACTTGGATTCACAGAAGAAGACTTTTCTTTATGTGTCAACACTCTTTCAGGCGGTCAGAAGACCCGCGTGGCATTAGGTAAGCTTCTTCTTTCCAACCCCGATATAATCCTTCTTGATGAGCCGACTAACCATCTGGATATGGAAGCTATAAGATGGCTTGAAAATTATCTTTTATCTTACAATGGAAGCGTTATAATTGTTGCACATGACCGATATTTCCTTGATAAGATTGTAACAAAAATTATCGAAATCGACCGCACTAAAACAACTGTTTTTTCAGGCAATTATACTGCATATGCTGAAAAGAAAAAAGTGCTTAGAAATATGCAGTTAAAGGAATACTTAAACCAGCAAAGAAATATTAAACATCAGGAAGCAGTAATTACAAAATTAAAACAATTTAACCGTGAAAAATCAATCAAGCGTGCCGAAAGCCGTGAAAAAATGCTGGATAAGATTGAACTTGTCGAGAAACCTGAAGAATTAAACGACAAAATGAATATAACCCTTAATCCTAAGGTAGTCAGCGGCAATGATGTTCTTCATGTCGAAGAGCTGACAAAAAGCTTTGATGGCAATACATTATTTTCTAATATATCATTTGATATCAAAAGAGGTGAACGCATTGCAATTATAGGAAATAATGGAACAGGAAAAACTACCATGTTAAAGATTATCAATGGTATTATCCCTGCCGACCATGGCACTATCACTCTCGGTTCTAAAGTTACCATTGGTTACTACGACCAGGAGCAGCATGTGCTTGACCCTGATAAGACTTTATTTGAAGAGATTCAGGATGCCTATCCTGACCTTAATAATACACAGATTCGTAATACTCTCGCAGCATTTTTATTTACTAATGATGATGTATTTAAGTATATACGTGATTTAAGCGGTGGCGAAAGAGGCCGTGTATCACTTGCCAAGCTTATGCTTTCCAACGCTAATTTTCTTATACTGGATGAGCCTACGAACCATCTTGACATGGTTTCAAAAGAAATCCTTGAAAATGCACTGAATAACTATACCGGAACTGTCCTTTACGTTTCACATGACCGTTATTTTATTAATACTACTGCAACCAGAATTATTGAACTTACTAATAAAATGACTGTTAATTACATCGGTAACTACGACTATTATCTTGAAAAGAAGGACATACTTACTGCGGCTGCACTAAAAGATAACCAGATGAATTTAACTGATGGAAAGACATCTGCCAAATCAGAAGGATATATTACAAATAATAAAAATGACATTATAGATAATCCAGTAAAAGACACTGCCAATTTATCACAGGAAACAGCTTCTAATTCTAATACTGCTTTTAATACCTCTTCCAATTATAATCCGGCAAATGCATCCGGCAGTTCCAAGGATGAATGGAAGCAGTCAAGAGAGCTTCAGAATAAGCTTAAAAAGATGAAAAATGAACTTAAAAAGACAGAAGAACGCATATCTGAAATTGAAGACAGACTCTCTGCCATTGATGAGGAATCTGCACTTCCTGAGGTCTGTTCCGATACAGCAAGACTGCTTGAATTACATAAAGAACATGTATCACTTTCAGAAGAACTTGAAAAGCTTTATGAAAAATGGGAAGAACTATCAGAGCAATTAGGCTGATATATATTAATAATAGTGAATTTTATCAATAAAAATATAGATTTATTAACAGATAATATTAAATTTATAATTACAAGGAGTCAAAATGGAAATAGAAAAAAAATATCTTGTTAAAAAAGTTCCCGACAATCTGTCAGAATATAAATGCCGGCTGATAGAACAGGCATATCTGTCTACTAATCCGGTCGTGCGTGTACGAAAAGATAATGAAGATTACTATCTTACCTATAAGGGAAAGGGGCTTATGACAAGAGAAGAATATAATCTTCCACTTAACAAAGAAGCCTACGAACATCTGCTTGCAAAAGCCGATGGCAATATAATTACAAAACACAGATATGAAATTCCTGATAAAACAGGAAAAACTATCGAACTGGATATATTTGATGGTGTATTTAATGGTACTGTTATTGCAGAGGTGGAATTTGACAGTATTGATGAGGCTGATTCTTATATACCACCTGACTGGTTTTTAGAGGATGTCACGAATGACACATCATATCATAACAGTAATATGAGCAAAAGAATTTTCTGATATATGCATACAATAAAAATGTTATAAACAAAAGATTAGGAATGGAGCTTAAAATGTTTAATGGATATTTTTCATCAGAACGGTTTAACGAACACAAGATAAGAACTAAGATGTCTTTACAGACTCTTTTTAAATGGACATTATGTTCTCTTTTTATTGGAATATTTTTAGGATTAATTGGTGCAGGCTTCTATAAAGCTCTTGCATTTGTTACCGGATTCAGGGAAGCTAATCCCTATATATTATTTTTCCTGCCTTTATCAGGAATTTTAATTGTTTTTTTATACAAACATGCCGGAAAACAGGCAGGCAGCGGAACTAACCTTGTAATAACTGCAATCCAGTCAAATGAAGATGTTCCTGCAAGAGTTGCTCCGCTTATTATTGTCTCAACGATTATAACCCACCTTTTCGGCGGTTCCGCCGGAAGAGAAGGAGCTGCACTACAGGTTGGCGGTTCAATTGGTAACTTCTTTGCAAAGCTTCTTAAATTCGATGACAAAGATACGCGTATAATGATAATGTGCAGCATGAGTGCATGTTTCTCAGCATTATTTGGAACTCCTATTGCTGCCGCAATATTTTCAATGGAAGTTGTAAGCATAGGCGTTATGTATTATGCGGCTCTTGTTCCATGCGTACTTTCATCATTTATTGCCGAGGAAATTGCTAATTATTTTGGCATCCCCGATACTTCATTTGCCGTTGGAATTGTACCTGAACTTAACATAGAAACCGGATTTCAGACTATAGTAATGTCTTTATTATTTGCATGTGCAAGTGTTCTTTTATGCATAGCATTACATAAATCAGCTAAAATATATAACTACTTTTTTAAAAATCCATATATAAAGATTATATTTGCCGGTGCCCTTGTCGTTGCAATGCGTTATATTTTTAACACAACAGATTATCTTGGTGCAGGTGCAGGAATAATTGCAAAGAGTTTTATTGAACAGAGTGCATGGTATGTATTTTTGCTTAAAATATTATTTACTGCTGCAACACTCGGGGGAGGCTATAAAGGTGGCGAAATAGTTCCAACACTTTTTGTCGGTGCAACACTTGGAAGCTTCTTATCATCAATATTCGGACTTCCTGTCGGAATGTGTGCCGCATGCGGAATGGTAAGTGTGTTCTGCGGTGTAACTAACTGTCCTATAACTTCTTTTATTCTTTCAGTCGAGATGTTTGGAACAGGGTCTCTTAAATATTGTACAATAGCTATCGCACTAAGCTACCTGTTATCAGGCTATTACAGTCTTTACAACAGCCAGAAGATTGTATATTCAAAATACAAGACGACTTATATAAACAGACGTTCTATTTGAGATTTGTTGAAATAGGGGTGTAGTGGGGAAGTGGCGGATTGTA
>URAI01000110.1 GCA_900545725.1 uncultured Eubacterium sp. | reverse complement strand
ATTTGTGCTGCCTGCAACACAAATTGCTGTATGAACAAGCTTACGTTTATGGCTTGTTTATTCTTTCCTCCATTCCGAGCGACCTTGTTGCGAGGTGGCGATGAGAAACTCGCGCAGGCGATTTCTCATCTGCCAACAGGGTTGTTTGTTTTCGCTTTTTATATCACTTATTTTATCTCATACTTTGTAAAATTTACTACCTTATTATAGTAAAATATCCGTAAATTTTTTTAAAATGTATGTAAAAAGGCGAAAAAAATATCTTCCCTGCCGGTTTTACCCGGTAAGGAAGATACTTTTTACACGCTCATCGCCGTTCTGCCTTTGCGCGCGCTTTTTTCCAGCCGCTTACAGCAGTAAATAAATGCCGGTATCAGAAAGATATCGGCGGCTATCCATGCACACGGATTGGCAAGACATGCACCGGTGTAGCCCGTTTTCGGCACAAGCAGGACTGCAGCAAAGGTTCTTGCCGCCATTTCAAATACGCCTGCAAGAATCGCAAATACTGAAAAGCCCATACCCTGTATGCAGAAACGCACAACATTGACAAAGGTCAGTGGAATATAAAACAGCGCACTATATAAAATAAACTGATATGTCAGATGAATGATTTCCACTTCATTTGCATCGACAAACAGCAGGGCGATGTAATCGGCAAAGAAATACAGCAGTATCAGCGCACCCACGCTGTAAACCGCACCGATAATGCCTGCTGCACGGATTCCTTTTCCAAGGCGCTTTAATTTGCCCGCACCGACATTCTGCCCGCCGTAGGTTGCCATAGTGGAACCGAGCGCATCAAACGGACAGCACGTAAATGTAAAAATCTTACTGCCGGCGGTCATCGCCGCTACATACGTTGCACCGAGCGTATTGACGGCGGTCTGCAAAATAACACTGCCGATTGCCGTAATTGAATACTGAAGTCCCATTGGAATCCCGTTCATGCAGAGATTAATCATATACCGTTTACCCGCCCTGCGGTCCTTTGCCGAAAGCTTTAAAACCTCGTAGCGTTTATTCATATAAATCAGACAGGCAACACCCGATACAAGCTGTGAAATATCGGTTGCCACAGCTGCTCCCGCGACACCGATTTTAAATCCCTGAATCAATACAAAATCCAGAATAATATTTAACACTGCCGAAAACACCAGAAAGATGACCGGTGTCTTGCTGTCCCCCAGCGCACGGATAATGCTCGATACAATATTATATAAGAATACGGTCGGAATCCCGGCAAAAATAATGACAATGTACGCATACGCATATTCATAAATGCTCTCCGGCGTGCGCATTACCGTCAGAATATTCCGGCAGAAAAAGACGGAAAGCGCCGTCAGCACAATCGAAAACACAACGCTTAATAAATAGCCGTTGTATACATAGCGCCTGAGCTGTTCATATTTCTGCGCACCAAACTGCTGTGCCACGGGAATGGCAAATCCACCACACACGCCCATGCAGAAACCAATAATCATAAAGTTAATACTGCTTGTTGCACCGACACCTGCCAGCGCATCAACGCCCAGCGTTTTTCCTACAATCATGGTATCCACCAGATTATAAAACTGCTGGAACAGCATACCAAACAGCATCGGTATGGAAAATCCCAGAATCAGCTTCATCGGTGAACCCTCTGTCATATTCTTCGTCATGAGAAACCTCCGTAATTACTTGATAAACACATTCTGTACAGAATCATCAGCTGTTTTGTTCAATACACCGGATAAATGCTTCTCCGTACCGCGCAAATTTATTTTCACCGACACCGTTGACATCAAGCATTTCCTGCTGTGTATGCGGCATTTTATGACACATGTCAATCAGTGTCTTATCCGAAAAGATAATGTACGGCGGTAAATTTTCTTCTCTTGCAAGTGTCAGACGCAGCTGCTTTAACGCACCAAAAAGTGCAAGCTGCTTTGGCGAAAGCGTATCGGTTGCACGGCTTTTTGCCGTTTTGACCTTTGCCTCTGCCATTTTTTCCGTCCGTTCTGACCAGCGGATTGAAAAAGAAGCGCCCTCATCTAAAAGTTCTTCGCATGTTTTATCCAGCTTGATTATTCTATAGATGTCCGGCGTTTCTGTCAAGTACCCTTTTAAAAGCAGTTCTTCTGCAACCGCCTTTAGCTGCGCTTCGCTTGTTTTGCTCTGGATTCCGAAGGTTTCATAGCGGCTGACACCGTAGCTTTTTAACTTTGCGGTATTTGAACCTCTTAAAATGCCCATAATGACTCCCATTCCATACCGCTGTCCGCTCTCCTGGATACAGGCAATCATATCCCTGCAAAGCACCGTAACGTCTTTTTCTTCAAAGGAAGCATTGCAGTTGCCGCAGTTGCCACATTCCCTGCGGTTTGTATACTCCCCGAAGTAATTGAGCATATATTCCCGCAGACATTCTTTGGTTGCACAGTAAAAACGCATTTTATTTAAACGACGGATATCATTTTCTCTGATAACGTCTAAATCGTCCTGCGTAAATTCAGTGTTCTGACCTTTCTGTTCAATCAGAAATTCATGAATGACCACATCCTGCGGCGAATAAAACAAAATACACTCAGCAGGCTCTCCGTCACGTCCGGCACGCCCCGCCTCCTGATAATAATTCTCAATACACTGTGGCATATTATAATGAAGAACATATCTTACATTAGACTTATCAATGCCCATTCCAAATGCGTTAGTTGCAACTATGACAGGCTTTCTGTCATATATAAAATCTTCCTGATTCTGTTTTCTTACCTCATTAGACAGACCTGCATGGTATCTCGTCGCCGCAATTCCATTATTAAGAAGCATTATATATACATTATCCACATTTTTACGTGTTGCACAATAGATTATTCCACTGTCACCTGAATGGTTCTGCACATATTCAAGTATGTCAATATCCTTATGCTTACTCTTCTTCACTTCAAAATACAGGTTCTTTCTGTCAAAACCTGTTATCATTATCTTTGGAGCATTAAGACCTAATATACATATTATATCATCCTTAACCTGTGATGTAGCAGTCGCTGTAAATGCACTTACAACCGGTCTTTTAGGAAAACGCCTGATAAGATTGACAATTTTTAGATAACTTGGTCTGAAATCCTGTCCCCACTGTGATATACAATGTGCTTCATCTATTGTAATCATTGATATATCTGTATTCATGGCAAATTCAAGAAACCTGTTGGTTTCCAGTCTTTCCGGCGCTACATATACAATCTTATATCTTCCAAGCATGGCATTATGGAGCGCTTTAGTCACCTGATTCTCCGTTAATGCACTGTTGATATATGCCGCATGTACACCAGCTTCATTAAGTGCCTTAACCTGATCTATCATTAATGATATAAGAGGTGATACTACTATTGTTATTCCCTGAAGCATAAGCGCAGGAAGCTGATAGCATATTGACTTACCGGCACCGGTAGGCATTATTCCAAGTACATCCTGCCCATTTAATATGGCATCAACTATCTGTTCCTGGCCTTCCCTGAAGCTGTCATAACCGAATACATTTTTTAATACTTCTAATTTACTCACTCTTTTTCTCCTGTTCCATCATCATCTTCTCGTACTTAAACTGATATGATATAAGCTTCGGTATATAATCAGGCGGCGTACGTCTTCCTGCTTCCCAGTCCTCAACAGTCCTTACCGGTATACCTGTATGTATTGAAAACTCTTTACGGCTAAGTCCATTTTCCTCCCTCAGTCTTTTTATTACAGTTGCTGCATCCATGTGTCTTTTCCTCATTTCTAAAGCAATTATATAATTATCCCATTAAGCAATCTCGCAATGCGTTACGTTTATCATAACATATATTGTTATAAAACGCAATGCGTGTATTGTCATATGTATCTATATACAATGTCTTATACACAATGAATACTACTCTCAATTTCTGAACAACCTTGCTGCAGCGTATATTTTACACAAAGATTAAACCTTTACTTAGACAATATTGTTCCCCGCCTATAGAAAAATGTGGCATCTCAGACTTCTATTATAATCACCACCATTTACTTATAGACTTCGCCTGATTAATAACATAAAATTTACATAATATTGCAAAAATTTTACATCTGTCTTGTCAGATGTAAATGTAAGTGCTATAATACAACGAAAATAAATTTATTATATAGCGGAGGTAGTCATGGAATCTGTACTTGACCAGATAAAACGTTTAAAAAAAGAAAAAAATGCAGTTATATTAGCTCATTATTATGTCAATGATGAGGTACAGGATATAGCTGATTATATTGGCGATTCTTACTATTTAAGTAAGAAAGCTACAGAAGTCTCTGAACAGGTTATTGTATTTTGTGGCGTATCCTTTATGGGCGAAAGTGCTAAGATTCTTAACCCGGATAAGCTCGTCCTTATGCCCGATAATCTTGCTAACTGCCCTATGGCTCATATGGCGGATATTGATTATATTGAAAATTTACGAAAGGAATATGATGATCTTGCAGTTGTCTGTTATATCAACTCTACTGCCGAATTGAAGGTTCATTCTGATGTATGTGTTACCTCATCTAATGCACTAAAGATTGTCAAAGCCCTTCCTAATAAGAATATTTTCTTTATACCTGATGAGAATCTTGGACGATATATTGCTTCACTCGTTCCTGAAAAAAACTTTATTTTTAATGATGGTTTCTGCCATGTACATAAGAGTATTACAAAGGAAAATGTACTTAAGGCAAAAAAAGCGAAGCCTGATGCGTTAGTTTTGGTACATCCTGAATGTACTATGGATGTATTAGAGCTTGCAGATTATATAGGAAGTACTTCAGGCATTATTGATTATGCTACTAATAGTGATGCAAAGGAATTTATTATCTGCACGGAAATGGGTGTGCTTCATCAGCTTACATTAAAAAATCCGGATAAAAAATTCTATTCTGTTGGAATCCGTCAGTTCTGCCCTAACATGAAAAAGGTTACTCTTGAAAAGGTCCGTGATGTACTTATTAACGAAAATAATGCTGTTGCTGTTTCTGATGAAGTGAGAAAAAAAGCAGGTATTCCTCTTGCAAGAATGTTAGAGCTTGCAAAATAATTATTAACTGACTTAAAGCATATATTACAAGACAGTTGTTATAGTAAAGTATTAAATAAAAATCGAGGATTAACTATGGAAAAATATAAAATCGACTTAAATATCCAGGCTGATATTGTTATTGTAGGAACCGGTGTTTCAGGTTTATATGCTGCGCTTAATCTTCCACACGATAAAAAAATCGTTATGATTACCAAGTCAGATCTTGAAAGCAGTGATTCATTTCTGGCACAGGGTGGAATATGTGTTCTTAAAAATGAAGATGACTATGACAGCTATTTTGAAGATACAATGCGCGCAGGACATTATGAAAACAACAAAGATTCTGTTGATATTATGATTCGTTCATCTCGCGATGTAATTAATGACCTTATAGATTATGGTGTTGATTTTAAGAGGACTAAAGACGGTTCTTTAGCATTTACAAGAGAAGGAGCACACTCAACTCCAAGAATACTTTTCCATGAAGATATAACAGGAAAAGAGATTACAAGCCACCTGCTTAATCAGGTTAAAAAGCTTGAAAATGTCACTCTCATTGAAGAAATGACTATGATTGATATTATCGAAAAGGATAATGAATGTTACGGTATTATATGCCGTCCTAATAAAGAACCTAACCGGCTTATTACAATAACAGGCGGCTATACTATATGGGCATGTGGAGGAATTGGCGGATTATTTGATAATTCAACTAATTTCAGCCATCTGACAGGTGATGCACTTGCCATTTCTTTAGAACATGGAATAAAGCTGCAAAATCCGGACTATATACAGATTCATCCTACAACACTTTATTCAAAGACTCCCGGAAGAAGATTTCTTATATCTGAATCAGTCCGTGGAGAGGGTGCCTTACTTCTTAACAATGCAGGTGAACGTTTCGTAGACGAACTTCTTCCAAGGGATGTTGTTGCAAATGCAATTAAGGATATGATGGAAGAAGAAAATAAGCCATGCGTATGGCTATCTCTTGCGCCTATAGACAAAGAGGATATAATGCATCATTTTCCTAATATATATGAAAGATGTCTTGAAGAAGGCTATGATGCTACTAAAGAGCCTATACCTGTTGTCCCTGCACAGCATTATTTTATGGGTGGCGTAGATGTCAACCGTTATAGCATGACCAGCATGAACAGATTATATGCAGCAGGTGAGACAAGCTGTAACGGTGTTCATGGCAGAAACCGCCTTGCAAGTAATTCACTTCTTGAAAGTCTTGTATTTGCAAAACGTGCTGCCAGAGATATAATTAAACATATGAGCGATAATAAGAATATTTCTTCACATGACATTGCTCAGGATATAATTAAGTCTATGGATTTTAATATATACAAAGATTATGACAAGCTTACAGACCACTATAAGAAAATTGTCTTAGATGAAATCGAAAGGATGAAGAAAGAACATGAACAGTATAACAATGAAGTTAAATGCAGATAACCTTATAAAGATGGCACTTGCCGAGGATATCTCAAGTGAAGACGTTACAACTAATGCCGTAATGCCTCATTATCAGAAAGGGGAAGTATCACTTATATGTAAACAGGATGGAATAATTGCCGGTCTTGATGTATTTAAACGTGTATTTGAATTATTAGATGATAATACTGAATTTGAAATGTATTGCAAAGACTCAGATAAAGTTACAAAGGGACAGCTTATGGCTGTTATCAGAGGTGATATAAGAGTATTATTATCAGGTGAGCGTACTGCTCTTAACTATCTCCAGAGAATGAGCGGTATCGCAACATATACACATTCAGTTGCAAGTCTGTTAGAGGGAACTAATACTAAACTTCTCGATACAAGAAAGACAACACCTAATAACCGTATTTTTGAAAAATATGCTGTTAAGACAGGCGGCGGCTTTAACCATCGTTATAACCTGTCTGATGGTGTCCTTCTTAAAGATAATCATATTGGTGCTGCAGGCGGCGTACGTGAAGCTGTTACCATGGCTAAGGAATATGCTCCATTCGTAAGAAAGATTGAAGTTGAAGTTGAATCTCTTCAGCAGGTACGAGAAGCTGTTGAGGCAGGCGCTGATATTATCATGCTTGATAACATGACAACTGATATGATGACAGAAGCTGTTAAGATCATTGACGGACGTGCCAAAACAGAATGTTCAGGTAATGTCACTCTTGAAAATATCAAGCGTTTAACAGGCATCGGAGTTGATTATATATCAAGTGGGGCTTTAACACATTCTGCTCCTATAATGGATATTTCACTTAAAAATCTTCATCCTATAGATTAATTTTTATTTTGTTGAACGGGGGTGTAGATGGCGGCAGATTGGTGG
>URAI01000109.1 GCA_900545725.1 uncultured Eubacterium sp. | reverse complement strand
ATAACCCTCCCGTATCTTAATAAATTACAATCTAATCTATTTTACTATATTATGTCAGGTGTGTCAAAAACTGAATGTTAAGCGATGAAGATATATGAATGTTAAGATATAATCATGTATATGAATATTAAGATATAATTAGATATGAATAAATTGTGATATAATTATGATAAGGGAGTATCATATAATAGATAATCAAAAGTTAAATATTATATAAAATATCTGACAACAGGGGTTGTAATATTTTCAAAATTTAGGTAGAATTATAAATGTGTGCAAAGGGGAACTTATACTTATGAATATATAATTTATAGTATAAGGAGATACACATATGATTAATAAATTTACAAAAAAAGAATATATAGTCTATATAAAATATATAGCTGCTATATTGATAGTGATAATATGCGGATGCATTTATTTATATCAGAAAAATAATAATAAACAAAATGATAATTCATTACAGCAGAATATAAAAATAGATATAGATGACAATGCAGTCAAGAACAGTCTTAAACAGGAAGAGAGCAGTGTTTGCGCTGATATTAGTAATGGTGATAAAGATAAGATATATGTACATGTGTGTGGTGCAATTGTAAATCCGGGTGTATATACTTGTGAAGCTGACAGCAGGCTGTTTGAAGTAGTTGAGCTTGCAGGTGGATTTGCACAGGATGCAGATGAAACATATCTTAATCTTGTTGATAAGGTAACTGATGGACAGAAGATATATGTTCCTTCCATAGATGAGATACCACAGGATAATGGTATGGGCACAGTATCAGGTGATAATATTTCAGGACAGATACAAAGAAATACATCTTCAGGTAACAGCATTTCCAATGGAAATAGTGGACTTATTAATATTAATACGGCAACTAAGGAACAGCTTATGACACTTCCTGGGATAGGAGAGTCAAAAGCGGCTGATATTATAGATTACAGAAACAGTATAGGCAGTTTTAATAAGCCGGAAGATATTAAGAATATTTCAGGAATAAAAGAAGCAGCATATACAAAGATAAAAGATATGATATGTATATAATAGATATGGATAAAAAAGTATATATAATATTAAAGCACAGTTAATCTAAAATAGGGGTCTATATATGGAAGGAAAAGAAAAATGGCTAACAGGGTATTAGTGGTTGATGATGAAAAGTTAATAGTTAAAGGATTAAAGTTCAGTCTGGAGCAGGATGGAATGGAAGTTGAATGTGCATTTGATGGTGAAGAAGCATTGCAGGCAGCACAAAATAACGAATATGATATTATTTTACTGGATATCATGCTCCCTAAGATGGATGGGATGGAAGTTTGTCAAAGAATCAGGGAATTTTCCAATGTTCCGATTATTATGCTTACTGCTAAGGGGGATGATATGGATAAGATATTGGGACTTGAATATGGAGCTGATGATTATATTACAAAGCCATTTAATATACTGGAAGTTAAGGCAAGAATAAAGGCAATTTTAAGACGTAATTCCAAAAGAGAGCCTGAAAAGATTAAAAAGAATGTTATTAATGCCGGAGATATGTGTATAGATATAGACAGCAGAAATCTTACTATCGGTGGTAAGGATATATACCTTACAGCTAAGGAATTCGATCTGGTTGAACTGCTTGCACTTAATCCCGGCAAGGTATACAGCAGGGAAAATCTTCTTAATACAGTATGGGGATATGATTATCCGGGAGATGCAAGAACGGTTGATGTACATGTGCGTAGACTGAGAGAAAAGATAGAGGAGAATCCAAGTGATCCTAAGTATGTTCACACAAGATGGGGAGTCGGTTATTATTTCCAGCATCAGTAGATGTGTGCATATGTTCAGAATTGTTTATTGATCTATTCTTATCTGATTATTTGAGGGAAGCAGGGCAGTTGGTTGTTAGGCAGAAAAAAAGATGAATTTAAAAGCCACAAAGGCAAAAAGTCAATAAAAGATATATTGTATAGTATAAAAAGGCATTTAAAAAGTGTATATTTAAGGCTGTTTGTTATTATTATGCTTTTTTCTGTTATTCCGATGATTGGAATATGCTGGATGGTTGATTATTTTTATCACCAGAGCCTTATTAATAGTGAAATAGCGGCTGTACAGACTAAGGCAGCGGCTATTGCTGGAGAATTTATGAGATATAATACGCTGGCAGAGGCAAAGGCAGGCGGATTGTATGAAGAGATGGTTAAGTTTTCTAACATGGATTCATTAAGGATAAGAGTTGTTAATACAGATTATATTGTAGATATGGATTCATATTCGCTTGAGACGGGGAAAAGTGTAATTAATTCTAAGGTTATAAGTACATTTGAAAATAAAAAAAGTCTTACGGAAAGTAATATAAGTAATGGAGCTATAGAAGCAGTCGCACCTATAAGAAAAAATACAATTATTGGTGTTGTAATTGTAGATATAGGAATATCAGATGTTGTATCATTTGAAGATGATATATATGCTAAGATTGGTATTGTTATGATAGGAATAATTGCTATTATTGTAACATTTGCATATGTTGTCACGAAAATATTTGGAAAGTCATTTAGAAAGGCATTTGATATAGTTGATGATGTAGCTAACGGACATATAGAGAAGCGTATTGAACCAGTGGGATATACAGAGCTTAAGGATTTTGCCGAAAAATTTAATACTATTATGGACAAGGCATCATTGCTTGATGAAAGACGTCAGGATTTTGTATCTAATGTATCACATGAGTTAAGAACACCTATTACATCAGTTAAAGTACTTGCAGATTCACTTAATATGCAGGAGGATGTACCAATAGAGCTGTATAAAGAATTTATGCAGGATATAACTAAGGAGATAGACAGAGAAAGTAAGATAATAGAAGATTTGCTATCTATTGTTCGAATGGATAAGCCGGTATCAGACCTTAGTATTACATCCGTCAATGTAAATGAACTTATGGAAATGGTTCTTACAAGGCTTAAACCGATTGCTGAGAAGAAGAATATCGAGATTTTATTTGAAAGCTTCAGACCGGTAGTTGCAGAGATTGATGAGGTTAAATTCTCACAGGTTATATCTAATCTTGTTGATAATGCAATTAAATATAATAATATAGACGGTTGGGTACATGTATCACTTAATGCAGATTACCAGTATTTTTATATAAGAGTTGAAGATTCAGGAATTGGTATACCAAAAGAGAGTCAGGACATGGTATTTGACAGATTTTACAGGGTTGATAAAGCACGTTCACGACAGACAGGTGGAACAGGTCTTGGTCTTGCAATTGTAAAAAAGATAATTCTTATGCACCATGGAACAGTAAAACTTCATAGTGAAGAGGGTTCGGGAACAACTTTTACAGTAAGAGTACCATTGAATTATATTGAAGATAACGAGTAGAGTTAAAGTGAGGATATATGTTAATCAGAAGAGTGGAAGCTGTTCTTACAGCTATATTGATGCTTGTTATGCCGGTATTATTAACCGGATGTGGAGCTGAAAAAAAGAGTAACCATGTCGTATATTATATGAATAATTCAGGTAATAAGCTGGTTGAAAAATACGTTGATATTGATGAAAATCTATCACAATATGATATGGCAAATGAATTTATACGTCTGATGAACGAAGTACAGAAACAAGACGATTATAATGTGATTAAGCCGGATAACGTTGAAATAACAGATTGTAGTATTAAGAATTCTGTAATAAATATATATTTTTCCAAAGAATATAATGATATGGGGAATGCAAGAAAAATATTATTAAGAGCGGCTATAGTTAAGACTCTGACACAGATTCCTGATATACGGTATATTAAATTCTATATCGATGGAAAAGATGCCACATATGAAGACGGTACTGTTATAGGCATTATGGGTGTGGATGATTTTGTTGATGATTCAAATGAAATGTTTGAAAGTGTAGAATGGAAGACCATTGACTTGTATTATGCTAATAAGCTTGGTGATAAGCTTGTTGAAAAGCGTGAACAGATTGCTTATAGTAAAAATGTATCACTTGAAAAGATTGTACTTGAAAAGCTTATAAATGGTGCTGATAATACCGAGAATTTCCCGACAGTTCCAAAGGATCTTAAAGTACTTGGAGTTTCTACAAGCAATGGAGTATGTTATGTCAATCTAAGCTCTGTATTTTTAACTGAAATGGTCAATGTATCGGGTGAGGTATCCTTGTATTCAATTGTTAATACCCTGTGCAGGCTTGAAAATGTTAATTCGGTAAAGATTCTTGTTAATGGTAATAGTGCAAAGACGTTCAGGGAGAATATTAATCTGGATCAGGAATTTAATTTTAATTTATATATTATAGAATCTGCGCAGAAATAATTATGTACCATGACAAGAATAATATATTATTAATCATATATTATGACATCAGGATTAAAAGGTCTAAACCTATATAAGCTTGCTCATAAGTGGGTGAAAGACCTTTTGTTTTAAAAAAATATTTTAATATAGAAAGGTGGGGGTTATATAAAAAGACCATTTACATGTGCTGCTATTTTATGCATATTTGCGAGTATATGTAGTTTTGCAGCTCATGGAAGCCGGATAATTATATTTGCGCTAATAGCAATATCTGCAGGCATGATATTATTATATAGTAAGAAGTGCCTGTATCGTAACCGTATAGTTTGCGGTATCTTTATGGCAGCAGTACTTATTGCTGCATATCTTAATGGAATATCACATACAACACCAATTACAACTGATTCTTATATAGAAAGTTATAACAAAACGCAGGTTGAAGCAGAGGCAGTAGTCATTTCAAGAACTGATAAGGAGACATATATACAATTAATACTTGACAGGGCAAAGCTTGTATTAAAAGAAAATAAGGATATATCTGCAGATGATATAATACTTATAGCTAATATAAGTGATGTTACAATAAAACCCGGCGACAAAGTACATATTGAAGGAGAAGCGACAGCCTTTGATAATGCAAGAAATGAAGGTAATTTTGATAGTAAGATATATTATCGTTCTCTTAATATACGATATAAGATTAATGCTAAAAAAATATATGTTATGGACAGTAACAGTTATAATATGTCAGATTATGGAAATGTTTCAGGCAGTCAAACGCTTAATGATAATAAAACCAGTATTTACGATGATATTAGGCATACATTCAGATTATATCAGAGAAAATTATATTATAAACTGTATGAATTAAAAGAAAGATTTAAAAGCATATATTCTGATATATCTGATAGTGATGATGCAGGAATATTTATATCTATGGTTCTTGGAGATAAGAGCATGTTAGATGGTGATATCCGGGAAATGTACCAGAAAAATGGAATTTCACATCTGCTTGCAATAAGTGGCCTGCATATAAGTCTTATTGGAATGACAATATATAGTATTTTAAGGAAGTCTGGAATCAGCTTTATAAAAGCAGCAACAGCAGCTTCATCTATAATAATCTGTTATGGTATTATGACAGGCAATGCCATATCTACAAAAAGGGCTGTGATAATGCTTATTATCAGTTTAACAGCACAGGTTCTTGGAAGAACCTATGATATTATGACGTCACTATCATTAGCCGCAATCATTTTAATATATGATAATCCATATGTAATCGAAAATTCGGCATTTCAATTATCATTCGGGGCAGTTATAGGCATTTCGCTGGTGTATCCGTCATTAAAATATACTTTCTCATATATATTAAAATGTATAAAAGACAATTTTATAAATGAGAAAATTACGGAATACAATAATAAGAAAAATGTTCATAAAATAATAAAATATATTGTAAAGTATCTTACGGAAGCTTTTTTATTCAGCATTTCAGTTAATATAGTGACATTGCCGGTAGTACTTTATAATTATTCAGAGTTTCCGCCTTATGGAATATTTCTTAATATGGCAGTAATTCCATTAATGTCTTTACTTATGTTATGTTCAGTGCTTGCAGCCATTGCAGGGCTGTTTAATATAACAGCAGGTACATTTATGATAGGTGTATCACATTATATTCTTAGAATATATGACATACTATGCAGTCTGACACAACGTCTTAAATGTTCTGTAATAGTAACAGGCAGACCGTCGGTGGAAAGAATTATTATATATTATATGATTATATTTATATTTATTATTATTGTAATAGTATATGAAAATTTTATCACAATATATATGCAAAGATTTAATAACATTACAATGAATGACAATATAAAAATAAGTGATAATACAAAGATAGATGAAATATTTAAAATATGTGATCGCATTAGAGTGAGTAGCAATATTAAAGAAGCTGATAATATAAAAATATATAATGGTATTAAAAATAATAATGCTATAAATTTTAATATGTATAAGGATAATAATGGTAAATATTATCAGAGGTCAGATGTAGTATCAAAAAATCATGCAATTGTAAAAAATATAATAATTGATAATGTACTTAAGGGTGCAGGAAGGATATTAATATATACGCCGGTCATGTTGATCATATCATGTATTATTCTTTTTTATAAAGAGCCGTGTGGTTTTGAAGTTAATATGCTGGATGTAGGACAGGGAGACGGAATTGTAGTAAGACTTCCTGATAATTCTGTATATATGTTTGATGGTGGAAGTACTGATATAAAAGAGGTGGGAAAATATAGAATAATGCCATTTCTTAAAGCAAGAGCCATTACAAAGCTTGACTGTATAACGATAAGCCACTCCGATGCAGATCATATAAATGGCGTAATTGAATTAATCAATATGACAGATAAAACATTTACGATTAGTAATATTATATTGCCGGATATTAAGAATAAATCGGAAGATAAATCATATTGCAAACTTGAAAATGCGGCATTGCAGCATGGAATAAATGTTGAGTATATA
The DNA here is from genome assembly GCA_900545725.1 of uncultured Eubacterium sp. Lineage (GTDB taxonomy): Bacteria > Bacillota > Clostridia > Lachnospirales > Lachnospiraceae > Lachnospira. The sequence continues at coordinate 566 of URAI01000109.1, read as the reverse complement.
AAGGCAGGAGATTATATTTATAAAGGCAGAGTTGCTGGTAATCTTAGAAACTATGACAACAAAAATAATGATACCTGGCAAATAGATAATGAATCATTGTCTGAAAATAAGACATCAGAGAGAAGTATTAATGATGAATATAATACTGTGATAAAATGCGTTCATCCAACACCAGATTATGATTATTCATGTCCTAATGATTATTCAGCCTCTTATATGATATCATATGGTAAATATAAAATGTTAATGATGGGAGATGCTCAGGAAACAGCAGAAAAATATATGCTTGATAATAACAGATTATGTGATATATCAGTATTAAAGACAGGACATCACGGTTCTTCGACCTCAAGCAGCGACATATTTCTTGATAAAATAAAACCAGAGGCTGCTATTATTTCGTGTGGAATTAATAACAGATATCACCATCCGTCTGAAAAAGTTATGGAGCGGCTGCATGAAAAAAATATTAAAGCAATGGTTACATCAGAACATGGACAGATAAAAATCAGGTCAGATGGGGAGAGTTTTACTATAAATTGAGATTTGTTGAAACAAGGGTGTAG
>URAI01000108.1 GCA_900545725.1 uncultured Eubacterium sp. | reverse complement strand
AAGAAATTGTACATTTTGTTTCAAAGCAGATTTGAGGAGATAGTCAATGATAGAAGTTTTGAGAAAATAAGACAGTAAGGGTAGGCAAAAAAGATTAATTGGAATATTGCAGGGCTGCAAAGTGTTATATACTCTGCAGCCCTGCTAGTCATTTATAGTCTTAATTTTACCACCACTTCTCACGGTAAGAGTACTCTCCACGGTAATTAGAAGCGTTATAATCAGGATATTTGTAAGGTGCATATACATCATCTTTAGGTGAATCATCCTGTGTATATATGTACATTGAATCATAATCCCATGTAACAATTTCATCACGGGCATCGCCGTAGAGATTTACAGCTTCTGCACACATGGTTGGATGCCCGTCATCAGGGAACCTGACAACCTGAATGCCTCTGCCATCAATCATTCCACCGCGTTCTACATCAGCATTAAGAAGTATGAAGTCCTGACCATCACCAGTCCAGTTTACAGGAGTCAGGAGATTGCCATTAAGTTCGTTTTCCATTTCCCATAACTGGTTACCTTCGCTGTCATAGAAATATATAATTCCCTGATGTCCCCAGAAATTAACAACAACCATTTCATAGCCTGGACGGTCAGGAAGGTAATTAGCGAGACTGACACGCTGGGCATGACCTATACCATCCTTTTTGAGAAGCTTTCCGTTAAAATCAGATATCAGGAAGCCTTCCTTTCCAGCAACGCAGGCAAAGAATTTGGTGCCCTTGTGTGGACCTGATTCGAATCTTCCGGGAACAATTTCATCAATGTGGTCTTCATTAACAGGCATAGTCCACATCTTGTTACCATGGCAGTCAAGCATGTTATAACCTACAAGAAGTTCATCATGTCCATCCCCGTTAATATCAATTGCAAAAGGAAAATGTCCGGTATTCTTATCACTTTGGAAATGCCACATAACCTCTAGGTCATCGTTAAGTGCATAAACCCTGCAATAACGATCCTTAATAAGAATATCACGTGGTTTGTCAAGACCACGGAAATTACATATACGCATACCGTCAGGGTTGATTCTGTCAAACGCATAGATTTTATCAGGAACACCGATAATAGTTCCGTCCTCTTCTGATGTAGAGAAAGGTGTTTTGGCGCGTTTCCTGACTTCACCTGTTCTGCCATCAAGAATAAGAATTTCAAAATTCTTGGCGGTAATAACTTCGTCAAAACCATCACCATCAATATCATATATCTGCATAGGCATGTCAGCTGATATAGTGCCAATATCGTGATTATTGGTTGGTTCACCGTGTTGCCATAAAATATTGCCGTCAAGGTCAAATGCGGTGAGACAACTGATTGTTCCATAAGCATCACGATTTACTCTTTTCTGGCACTGTGCCATAACCATCTGGTATTCACCGTTGCCAAGAAGATGACCAAAACGAAGCTGCCTTCCTGTGCCACAGCCCTTAAGATTAATCTTCTTGAAAAGCTTCATCTTAGGATAATGGGACTGTGCATTTTCACATTCAGCTTTATAAGCATTTCTTGCAGCATCAATAGAAGCAGCAGTACTTTCAGAAGTAGTAACGTGTACAGAACCAAACTGTGCAGGGATGGTTGCTGTAATGGCGACTTTGCCACCCTGTACGGCATATTCAGTGTCAATGTCAAAATAGACATTGTCGTCAACGCTGCATATAACATGGCTGCCTTTAATTTCTGCTTTAAGTATATAAGTATCGTCACAGTTGTAGTTAAAAGCTACAGAATCAAGAATAGTAACCTCTTCTTTATGACGGTATTCAACTCTCAGTTCATGTTCTTCGAAAACAAGTACAAGAAGATTAGCAGAGTTCTGACAACAAAAACCAATTCCGGCATTACCCCATTTGGTAGTAAACATACGGACGCTGGCAGTTATAGTATAATCCCGCCAGAATCTGTCGCCGCTTGTAAGCATAGGAAAAGTCCGGTGAGGTTTGTTATTATGGATACGCATCTGCTCCATAAAATGTTTTCCATTATATTCAGAAATAATCCAGGAAGCTCCCTGACCGTTATAAGTGTGGTTGCATACAGGGTCATACCATTTACCATAATATCCGGGATAATGGATAAAATGATACTCACCCATTGCTGAATGATTCTTATCATAAGGAAATTCACCAATAGGAAAATTAGAGAAATCTTCATTAAGTAAAATAAAATCTGCCATAATAACCTCCATTGTAAAAAATAATAATAAAATTAATGAGCCCTTCTGTAGATTCCGGGGCGTTGACCATGATTTTTATAAGATGCTTTCTGAACCTAAAGCCTGTGAAAACTTTAATTTCATTGACTTGATAAAATGGTACATTGCCGCCTCTTTGGTATATAAATAATATTTTGTTAAGAAAAATCATATAATAATTATAGAACCTTTATAGAGAAAATGTTACTGATTTTTTTCATATTTTTTTGTTTTTTGAGGATTTTATGCTGTTTTTTTGTATCTATAAAAATATAATGTGAATATTAATAAAGGAATCTTAAAAAACAGAAATAATTTAATATAAGGAGCTTTCTGTATACATGAAAGAGAACGGCATATGATGCAATTAGACCCGTAAGGTTCAGCATTATAGCTGCTCATAGGGAAATATCCGTATAAAGTGTACACGTTTAGCAGTTGTTTAGCAGAGTGTGGACAATAGATGTGTTTCAATTGCCGTAAAAAAATCAAAATAACTTATATTTATGACAATATTTTATAAATTACCATATATATTGTACAAATAGCCGGCTTAGTGATATACTAAAAACAAGATTATGTTTCCGATATTTTACGTGAATGTTAGGTCTTAAATATTTAAGGAGGAGATTACAAAATGAAAAAGTATGATGAGGCATTTTTCAGGGCTAAGACTAATAAGAGAGCCAAAATTGCATGGCTGGTTCTTGTTATTGTTGCATGTGTATATTATGCAATTAAGGTATATACAGGTAAGATTGCATTTGGATATGCCACAATTGTTGCAGTTACAGGCTGGGTAAGCTACATAGCAGGTTTTATTATTTTAAAATTAAAGGGAAATGATTATGCAGGATACAAATGGATAGTAGGTCTTTTGTATATGCTTTTTTTCAGTTTGATAGCATGGACAGCACTAGATCAGGTATCATTTGTATTTATCCTGCCATTGATATCAATATTGATACTTTATAAAGATCCTAAGTTTATAAAGGTTATGATGTGGGCAACTATGTTTGTATTGATAACAAGTAATATATACAAGGGTGTTGCAAAAGGAATGATAGAATTTGTATCAAGTGCTGAGTGTGCATTACAGTTTGCAATAGTATTATGCTGTTATGCATGCACTAACATGGCGATAAAGCATCTTGTTGAATCTGATGGTGCGCTTACGGATTCTATTGAAAATGAGCTGCAAAGTGTTGTACAGACAGTAGAACAGGTTAAGGGAGCGAGTAAGCAGATCGTTGATGGTGTTACAGTTGTAAGAGAATTAGCTGATGAGAATAAGGCTGGTGCTAACAACGTAATGAAGGATATGGAAACACTTGCTGACAATAACCATGTATTAAATGATAAGACTGAATCTTCAATGGAGATGACTAAGGTTATTGATGAGCAGGTAGGTAATGTCGCAGAGCTTATGGATAACGTAGTACAGCTTATATCAGCTTCGGTTGAACATGCTGATATTAGTGCTAATGAGCTTACAGAAGTAGTAGATATAACTAATAAAATGTCAGAGCTTTCTGGTAATGTTGAAAATATCCTTGAAGATTTTAAAAAGGAATTTGAAAATGTTAAAGAAGAGACGAGTACTATTGAAGGAATTACATCACAGACTAATCTTCTTGCATTAAATGCTTCAATAGAGGCTGCAAGGGTAGGGGAAGCAGGAAAAGGATTTGCAGTTGTTGCTGACCAGATTCGTAATCTGAGCAGCGGAACACAGACATCATCAGATAGTATTATGCAGGCATTATCAAGACTTGAGCATACTTCACAGAGTATGCTTGATGCAATAGCACAGACAGTAGAGCTTATTCAGGTCAACATTGAAAAAGTATCAAATGTTAATAAGAGTGTAACAAAGATTACTAACGATGCTACAACTCTTGGTGAGAATATTAAGGTCGTAGACAGTGCTGTTAAAGAAGTAGAAGCCTCTAACAGGACTCTTACTGAAAATATGAATCAGGTTGGTGATGTCATGGAGGTTATGACACAGAGTATCAGTGGAGCAGAAGGTACTACTAAGACGATGCTTAGTAAATATGCTGCAAGTGCTAAGAGCGCAACTGATATTGAAAGTGTTGTAGGAAAGCTTATGAGCGAGCTTGGTATAGGTGGTTTCATGGGTGTTCAGGATATTGAGTCAGGTATGAAGATATCTGTTACACTTGATAATAAAGAAGAGTATCTTGGAGATGTTGTAGATTGCAAAGATAAGGATATATTTATAACATTAAAAAATGCATCCGCACTTGTTGGCAGACATGACAGAAATATTACATGCCGTCTTAATATAGTTGTTGATAATGCATTATATTGTTGGAACAATATCCTTATACAGAATGTAAGGAATACAGAAAAAGGACAGTACAGACTTCATGTTGATTCTAATCCGGAGGTTTATAACAGAAGAAAGTATCCACGTATGCCAATCAGCAATGGATGTACAATTAAAATAGACGGACAGGATAAGCAATATAGTGGACATATGGTTAATATAAGTGCTAATGGATTTGCATTTTCTGTAAGAGATAATATATTTGCCGGTTCTAAAGGAAAGAATATAACTCTTAAACTTGATAATTTCAATATTATTCCAGACAGTATACTTACAGGATGTATAATAAGAAGTTCAAACAATGAAGGAGAATATATAGTTGGCTGTAGAATGCCTGAGGACAGCAGAGAAATTAAAGAATATGTAAGTAAGAATTATTGTCAGTAGAATTTTTTAAAATACATATTGTACAAAAATACCAGATTGCAGGGCAGACATATAAAAATCCATCTGAATGTTTTTAATTTTCAGATGGATTTTTTATACATTTGTACAGCCAAATTGTACAGCCAAATTCTGTGTACTCATTGACATAAATAATTGTATGGGATATAATATTTTGACTGGTTTTAATAGTCAGGTTATGACATGTGTCATATTTCAGATTATAAATAATATTTTAAAAGAGAAAGGTGATATATAATGGCAGAGAAGCAGTTTCTTACAAAAAAAGGTTATGAGGAGAGAATGGCATTACTTGAAAATCTCAAGGTTGTCAGAAGAAAAGAAGTAGCACAGAAGCTTAAAGAAGCAAGAGAACAAGGGGATTTGTCAGAAAATGCTGAATATGATGCAGCCAAAGATGAGCAAAGAGATATTGAAGCACAGATTACAGAACTTGAAGCAATATTAAGCAATGCGGAGATTATTCAGGATAATGATAAGAGTTCAGATAAGGTTAAGATGGAAAGCTGTGTTAAGCTTCACGACCTTGAATATGATGAAGATATAGAGTATACAATAGTAGGTTCATCAGAGGCAGACAGCCTTAATAATAAAATATCTAATGAATCACCACTTGGTGCGGCACTTATTGGAAGAAAAGTCGGAGAAATCGTAACGGTTGAAGCACCTGTCGGTGAAATCCAGTATAAGATTGTTGAAATTGTAAATGACTAATTTATATACAAAATTAAAATTTAACTGGCCGGGCTGGTTAGGGAAGGAGAAAGCTATTTTATAAAAATAGCAGTATTGGATTTGGCAGAAAAGAATAAAACACAGGGAACTGATGTTAATGAACAGATAAAGGTAAGAATGGATAAGTTAAAGGCTTTACAGGAAGCAGGCAAGGATCCATTTCAGATAACTAAGTATGAGGTTACTCATCATACAGATGAGATCAGAAGCATTTATGAAGCACATGAAAAAGAACTTCTTGGTGACAGACCGCAGGTCAATACTGATGGAATGGATGAACAGCAGGCAAGAGAGGCTGTTAATGCTGATTATAATGAGAGAAGAGCCATTATGGATGCGTCTCCGATTAATGTAAGCTTTGCAGGACGTATGATGTTTAAGAGAGTAATGGGTAAGGCATCATTTTGTAACATTGCTGATCTTAAGGGCAGAATACAGGCATATATATCAAGAGATTCTATTGGTGATGATGTTTATGCTGATTTTAAGAAATCTGATATAGGTGATATATTTGGAATAAAAGGATTTATTTTCAGAACTAAGACTGGTGAAATCTCAGTTCATGCAGAGGAAGTTACACTTCTTTCTAAGAGTTTACAGGTGCTTCCTGAGAAATTCCATGGAATTACAGATACAGAGATGAGATATCGTCAGAGATATGTTGATTTAATTATGAATCCTGAAGTTAAGGATACATTTGTAAAGAGATCACAGATTATCAAAGAAATCAGAAAGTTCCTTGATGGAAGGGACTTTATGGAAGTAGAGACTCCTACACTCGTATCTAATGCAGGTGGTGCAGCAGCAAGACCTTTTGAGACACATTACAATGCACTTGATGAAGATGTTAAGCTTCGTATTTCATTAGAGCTTTACCTTAAGAGACTTATCGTTGGTGGACTTGAAAGAGTATATGAGATTGGACGTGTATATCGTAATGAAGGTGTAGATACAAGACATAATCCTGAATTTACACTTATGGAATTATATCAGGCATATACAGATTATGAGGGTATGATGGAGCTTACAGAAAGCATGTTCAGACATCTTGCCAAGACTGTATGTGGTACAACTAAGATTACTTATAATGGAACAGAAATAGACCTTGGTAAGCCATTCAGAAGACTTACAATGAACGATGCAATTAAGGAATATGCAGGCGTTGATTTTGATACTGTTAAGACAGATGAAGAGGCTAAGGCTCTTGCTAAGGAAAGAGGTATTGAATTTGAAGAACGTCATACTAAGGGCGATATCATCAACCTTTTCTTTGAAGAGTACTGTGAGGAGAAGTTAATCCAGCCTACATTTATTATGGATCATCCGCTTGCAATATCACCGCTTACTAAGAAGAAGCCATCCGATCCTGAAAAGGTTGAGCGTTTTGAGCTTTTCATTAATACATGGGAAATGTGTAATGCATATTCAGAACTTAATGACCCTGTCGACCAGAGAGAACGTTTTGCACAGCAGGATAAGAATGCAGAAAATGGTGATGAGGAAGCACAGCATACAGATGAAGATTTCCTTAATGCACTTGCAGTAGGTATGCCTCCAACAGGTGGTATTGGTTATGGTATTGACAGACTTGTGATGTTACTTACAGATTCACCGGCTATCAGGGATGTGTTGCTGTTCCCGACAATGAAGACACTCGGAGGAAAGATTCCAGCTAATAACTCAGGAAGTTCGGTGGATAACTCATCTGAGAATGGCGCAGCTTGTGGAAATAATAATGGCTTCTTTACAGCTAATG
>URAI01000107.1 GCA_900545725.1 uncultured Eubacterium sp. | reverse complement strand
TGCAGGACGCACAATCGAGCTGCAAGCGGCAGGACGCCGCATTTGCAGCGACCCGACCGGTATAAATACAGCTGTGCTCATCTTCCAGAGCGACTTAGTTCTTCCTATCAGCATACAAATCTTACATATCAGCCACAGCCTGCCCTCATCTACACCCCGTATTTCAACAAATCTCAATTTATATTGTTATTTTGGTATCACAGTGGTATCATTATTAAATATGTGAAATATTTCCTGATAAAAAGGAATATAAAACATGCAATAATTCACACGAATAATTAAGTATGCACATAAATATAAGTGCAGGAATCGAGGACAACAATGAGAGAATTTACAAAATCATCAAAACTGGATAATGTTTGTTATGACATAAGAGGACCTGTAATGGATGCGGCGAATGAGATGATTGCACAGGGGATGGATATTCTCAAACTTAATATCGGTAATCCTGCACCTTTTGGTTTCCGTGCGCCACAAAAGCTTGTAGATATGATGAAAAATAATCTTACAGATACAGAAGGATATTCTGATTCAAAGGGATTATTAAAGTCAAGAGAGGCAATTGTAAAATACTGTAATGTAAAAAATATTCCCAATGTCGGAGTAAATGATGTGTATACAGGTAATGGCGTAAGTGAACTTATTACACTGTCAATGAATGGTCTTCTTGATAATGGTGATGAAGTGCTTGTACCATCACCTGATTATCCGTTATGGACGGCTTCCGTAACCCTGGCAGGAGGAAAGGCAGTTCATTATATATGCGATGAACAGTCACACTGGTATCCTGACATTGACGATATGCGTAAAAAGATTACGGGTAAGACTAAAGGAATAGTTATAATTAATCCTAATAATCCTACAGGTGTATTATATCCTAAGGAAATACTTGAAAAGATAGTTGAACTGGCAAGAGAATTTGATTTGCTTATATTTGCTGATGAAATATATGACAGGCTTGTAATGGATGGAAAGAAGCATATTTCAATTGCATCACTTGCACCTGACAGGACAGTTATTACATTTAACGGATTGTCAAAGTCACATCTTATTGCAGGTTACAGATGTGGATGGATGTGTATAAGTGGCGATAAGACACATACAAAGGGATATATTGAAGGAATTAATCTTTTATCTTCAATGCGTTTATGTGCAAATGTTCCTACGCAGTCAGTTATACCGGCAGCTCTTGAAATGCTTGATTCTGTTAATGAATTGCTGGTTCCGGGAGGCAGAGTATATGAGCAGAGAGAATACATATATAATCAGTTAAATGATATTCCTGGGATTAGTGCTGTGAAGCCTGATGCAGCATTTTATATTTTCCCTAAGATGGATATTAAGAAGTTTAATATAAGTGATGATGAACAGTTCGCACTCGATTTTCTAAATGCGAAAAAGATACTTGTAACGCATGGAGGCGGTTTCCATTGGAATACTCCGGATCATTTCAGGGTTGTATATCTGCCGGAAATGTCAGTGCTTGAAAAGGCATGCTATGGAATGAGGGAATTCTTTGCAGAATACAGACAATGCTATTAATAAGCAGAAATTGTAAAAATTTATTTATAATTGTGTGGAATTAATTTACAAAATATGGTATAATTATAGTATATTGGGATTTGAAGGTTGAGGAAAAGTATATACTTAATAGAGACTATTAGATGCATAACTGATAGGAGGGCATAGTATATGGGAACGAAGAAGAAAGTTCTTATCGTTGAAGATGAAATTATTAACAGAGAAATCTTAAAGCGTATACTAAGTGATGATTACGAGGTGCTGGAAGCCAGCAATGGCAGTGAAGCCTTAGATATTTTGAAAAAAACAAGAGGTATTAATGCAATAATTCTTGATATAATTATGCCGGTAATGGATGGAATGGAATTTCTTAAAATATACCATAAGGATGAGAAGCTTGTATCAATTCCGTTAATTGTATCTACAAGTGATGACGATGATGAGACGGAATGTGAATGTCTTAAGTATGATGCATGGGATTTTATTAAGAAGCCATACAATAAGGATATAATTAAGTTCAGGATAAGGAATGCCATTGAGCGGAGTAATCTTAGTCTGTATAATGAGTTGAAGTATAGAGAGGAATATGACCTGCTTACAGGAATATATAGCAGGAGAAAGTTCTTTAAGGAGACTAAGAGATTAATTACAAGAAATACAGATAAGGATTATCTGTTTATCCGTTTTGATATTCATAAGTTTCAGCTTGTTAATCAGTTTTTTGGAGCTGAGAAAGGGGACATGCTGATTAAGTATGCTGCACAGGTGTTTAAGAAGAATCTCGTCGATACTTCTGATACATATTCGTATGGTCGTATTAATGCTGATGTATTATGTTGTTGTATAGAAGAGATTCCAGAGACGGAACTGGTAAAAAAGTTCAAGAAGATAAGAGACGAACTTAATGAATTTGATATAGATTTTGATCTTCTTCCTGTATATGGAATATATAGAATTACTGACCGTGATGAGAGCATTGATATGATATATGACAGTGCTAACCTTGCAGCAAAAAAGTGCAAGGGTAATTATATAACCAATTATGAGTATTATGATGAATCAATGCGTAAACAGTTAATTCAGGAGCAGATGATTGTAAATGAGATGGCGCAGGCACTTGAAGAAGAACAGTTTGTATTATATGTGCAGCCTAAGTATGAGATAAGACATGAGGAGCTTGTCGGAGGAGAGGTGCTGGTAAGATGGAAACATCCTGTTCGTGGTATGATATCTCCGGGAATGTTTATACCGGTATTTGAAAGAAATGGTTTCATTTCCAAGCTTGATTATTATGTATGGGAGCATACCTGTATGATGATTAGAGACTGGTTAAAGGAAGGACTAAAGCCTTATCCGGTATCTGTTAATATATCAAGAGTGAGTTTGTATAATCCAAAGCTTCCGGAACAGATTATTGAGCTGGTAAAAAAATATAATATTCCGGCAGAATATATCCAGTTTGAACTTACGGAGAGCGCATACACAAGTAATCCTGAGCAGATTAAGAAAGCTATGAAGGAATTACAGAATTACGGATTTAAGATTCTTATGGATGACTTTGGAAGTGGATATTCTTCACTTAATGTATTAAAGGATATAACTGTTGATATATTAAAGCTTGATATGCGTTTTATGGTTGATGGAACATCTGATAATCGTGGAGAGAATATCCTTGCATCAGTGGTCAGGATGGCTAAGTGGCTTGAGATGCCTGTGATTGCAGAAGGTGTTGAAAAGAAGCAGCAGGTTGAGTTTTTAAGAAGTGTCGGCTGCGAATATGTGCAGGGTTTTTATTATGCCAAGCCAATGCCTGTGGATGAGTATGAAAAGAAAGTGATGAGTGAGAAAAAAAGCAATTTTGTTCCATCGCTTAAGTCAGGCAGTAATTTATTGGATAAGAATGGATTTATTAATACAGATAGTATAATTAATATTTTGTTTTCTGACCTTGTTCAGGCAATTGCTATTTATGAATACGATGGCAGTGATATATTTCTTATACGTGCTAATAATGAATATTATGATTTATTCGGTTACGAGAATATCGATAACAGACAGCCGTTGCAGAGTGCCTTTGAAGGCGAATACAGGACAAAGCTTGAAGAGGAGTTTAAGAAGGTTAATGAGACTAAGCAGATGTCAGTATTCCAGGTAAAGAAAAGAGCTCTTAATAAAGACATGTGGATTAATATTTCTTTAAAATACATTGACAGTGTAGAGGATAAGGGACTTATATGTGGAAGCATAGTTGATATTACATCGCAGAAGCAGGTTGATTTTGAACTTGAAAAGTATAGGAATGCAGTTATATGTGCCAAGAAGCAGAATGCCACAGTATTAATTATTGATAATGAGGCCTCGGACAGTGCTTTTATCAGAAGTATTTTCAAGGATGGCTTTGTTGTTATTGAAGCAGAGGATGATAAAAAGGCTATTGATATTATTTATAGAAATGAAGGAATAGATATTATTCTTCTTGATATGAGTACAACAGCTGACGAAGGTATAAGATTCCTGCGGGCAAGAAAAGAGGATGCAAGATTAAGCAGTATACCTGTAATTATAATCACATCAGATGGAGGAGTTAAGGCACAGACAGAGAGCATAGAATTTGATGCAGAGGATTATATTGTTAAACCATTTGTACCGGAGGCAGTTCTTAAAAGAATTAATCATGTGCTGGATTCCAGGAGAATGATAGGCAGGATGATTAATGATTACAGGGAAGATAATATTACTGCTGTTAATAATTTTCAGCAGGATGTATGGAGCCTTAAGGATGATGTTAAGAAGCTCTAAATCATAATTTTCGGATTGTAATATCAGAATTAAATAATATCAGTTATTATTATTGCAGAGCCGGATATTGCATTTGGCTCTGCATTTTCTCTGATATTTCTTGGAAAGGGAAAGAAAGCAGGATAATTATGAGTGGAAGATTACAATTATATGATAAGACACAGATAGAAAAAAATAATCTTTTGTTTGACAATAAGGCATTGGCTGCATTGCTTTTTCCATTAATTATAGAACAACTGCTTAACTCATTTATGGGTATGGCAGATACAATGATGGTCAGCAATGTAGGTAGTGCTGCTATTTCGGCTGTATCACTGGTTGATTCTGTTAATATGCTTGTGATTCAGGTGTTTTCAGCACTTGCTACAGGAGCTGCAATAATATGTTCGCAGTATATAGGAAGCAGAAATATTAAGGAATGTAATAATGCGGCAAGACAGGTAGTGTTATCTGTGGCAGTTATTTCAGTGAGTCTTATGATTATAGGAATTATATTCAGATATCCGTTATTAAGGCTGATATTTGGCAACGTTGAAGCTGATGTTATGGACAATTCGCTGGTATATTTTCTTATAACAGTATGTTCATATCCGTTTCTTGCATTATTTAATGTCGGAGCGGCATTTTTCAGGGCTGACGGCAATGCAAGATATCCTATGACAATATCAGTTATATCTAATATTATTAATATTATTGGAAATGCGATTCTTATATTTGGATTGTCAATGGGGGTTGCAGGGGCAGCTATATCGACTCTTATATCAAGGATATTCTGCATGGTGGTTGTATTCTGTTCGCTTAGAAAACCTAAACAGACGATTGTCATTAATGATATTTTAAAGATTAGACCGGATATGAAGCTTATAAAGAGAGTGTTATCAATAGGAATACCGGCAGGCATCGAAAACGGAATGTTTCAGTTTGGAAAGCTTGCGATACAGTCAACGGTGTCTTCTATGGGGACAGCGGCAATTGCGGCACAGGCTATGACTAATATCCTTGAAAATGTAAATGGAATATTTGGAATAGGTGTCGGAATAGGCCTTATGACAGTTGTTGGACAATGCATAGGTGCAGGAAAAAAGCAGGAGGCGAGATATTACATTGTCAAGCTTACCTGCATTGCTGAGATAGGGATATTATTGTCATGTCTGTTTGTCTATGCGATTGCAGGCCTGGTAACGCAGCTTGGAAGCATGGAAAGCGTGAGCGCCGATATGTGCATATACATGGTGGGGGCAATTACGATTGCGAAGCCTTTAGTATGGACTTTATCATTTATACCGGCATATGGCATGAGAGCTGCCGGCGATGTAAAGTTTTCAATGCTGGTATCAACGTGTACTATGTGGTGCTGCAGGGTTGCGCTGTGCATTTTCCTTGTAAAGGCATTTGGACTGGGACCGATTGCTGTATGGTATGGAATGTTTGCTGACTGGACAGTAAGAGGGATAATATTTGCAACACGTTTTCTTAGTGGAAAATGGATTAAATTACAGCTGTCATGATAATCTTATTACAGCACAATAAGCTTTAATATATATATTATTTAGCAATGTATAAGGAAGGAGTATACGATTATGGAATTTAAAGATATTGTAAAGAAAAACCGTTCTTACAGAAGGTTTTATCAGAATGAAAAGCTTACTACAGAGCAGCTTACAGAATGGGTGGATACAGCAAGGTATGTAGCATCAGGCGCTAACAGACAGCCTGTTATGTACAAGCTTAGTACGGATGGAATATTAAATGCACAGATATTTGAAAATCTTGCATGGGCAGGATATTACAAAGACTGGCCGGGACCTATAGAGGGAGAAAGACCGGCAGGCTATATATTTCTTATTACTAAAAAAGATGTCAATGCACAATGTGATATCGGTATAGCTGCCCAGACTATTCTTCTTAATGCCGTTGCAGATGGCTATGGCGGATGTATGCTTGCCAATATAAAGAGAGGTCAACTTGTGAAGGTGTTAGGAATATCTGATGATTATAAAATAGATTTGTGCATAGCGCTCGGCAGACCGAAGGAAGTGGTTGTGACAGATGAGATTAACGGCACAGATGATATAAAATATTACAGAGATGAAAATCAGGTACAGCATGTTCCGAAGAAGAAACTTACGGATATTATAATGTGATAATTACAGTATATTAATCATAATACATTAATTATATTATATTAAATATAAATTTTGAAATAAGGCTACCGCAATCCAATTGGCATTAGATAATGGGTAGTTCACATACAAAAAAATATTCACATTTAAAAGGTAAAGTGGTATAATTAACTTAATAAAATCGTACAATTTAATAGTGTTTAACACACAGGTTTTGTGTCTGGCGCACACGGCACAAACTTGCGATGTTTACAGCGTGCGCAGAAATGAGGTTTATTATGAGACTGACATTTTTAGGTGCGGATCATGAGGTAACAGGAAGCTGCCATTATCTGGAATGTGGAGAAACGAAGCTTCTGGTGGACTGTGGCATGGAACAGGGCGTGAACGTGTATGAGAATGCGGAGCTTCCGGTCAGTTACGCACAGATCGATTATGTGCTTCTGACCCACGCCCACATTGACCATGCAGGTCTTCTGCCGTTTATCTATGCCAGAGGATTCCGCGGCAAAGTGGTGACTACGATGGCTACGGTAGATCTTTGCCGGATCATGCTGAAGGATAGTGCCCACATTCAGGAGATGGAGGCTGAGTGGAAGAACCGGAAGGCCAGACGTGCCGGTGAAAAGGAGATCCCGCCATTATACACGTTAAATGATGCAGCCGGGGTCATCAACCTTCTGGAAGGTTATGAGTACGATGAGATCGTGGAACTGAATGATGATATTACGCTTCGTTTTATTGATGCCGGTCATCTGTTGGGATCAGCCTCCATTGAGGTCTGGTGCAGGGAAGGGGAAGAGACCAGAAAAATCGTATTTTCCGGCGATATCGGCAATATCAACAAGCCTTTGATCCGTGATCCACAGTATATCCGTGATGCAGACTATGTGGTCATGGAATGTACATACGGAGACCGGAGCCACGGAGAGAGACCAGATTATGTGCGCCTTCTGGCAGATGTCATTCAGGAGACCTTTGACCGGGGCGGTAATGTGGTAATTCCCTCTTTTGCAGTGGGAAGAACGCAGGAGATGCTG
>URAI01000106.1 GCA_900545725.1 uncultured Eubacterium sp. | reverse complement strand
GGGCCTTCATAACGGATAACCACAACATCTCCGGCTACAATCTTACCGCCCTTAATTGCGGCAATTGCATCTTCTTCACAGTCAAATACTCTTGCCGGTCCTTCATGTACAAGCATCTCATCAACAACTGCTGAACGTTTAACAACTGAACCATCAGGTGCAAGATTACCGCTAAGAACTGCAAGACCACCTGTCTTACTATATGCATTATCCACCGTTCTGATAACCTCAGGATTCTTATTTATGGCATTTTTAATATTTTCTCCAACTGTCTTTCCTGTAACAGTCATACAATCTGTATTAAGAAGTCCGATATCGGCAAGCTCTTTCATAACTGCATATACACCGCCTGCTTCATTTAAGTCTTCCATATATGTAGGACCGGCAGGTGCAAGATGGCAGAGGTTCGGAGTCTTTTCGCTTACTGAATTAGCAAACTTAATATCAAAATCAAAACCAACCTCATGTGCAATAGCAGGAAGATGAAGCATACTATTAGTTGAACATCCCAGAGCCATATCCACTGTAAGTGCATTCATAATAGCTTCTTTAGTCATAATATCTCTTGGTCTGATATTCTTTCTATACATGTCCATAACCGCCATACCTGCATGCTTTGCAAGCTTGATTCTTTCAGAATATACAGCAGGAATTGTACCATTTCCACCAAGTCCCATACCAAGTGCTTCTGTAAGACAGTTCATTGAATTTGCTGTATACATACCTGAACATGAACCACATGTCGGGCATACTTTTTCTTCAAATTCTCTTACATCGTCTTCTGTCATTGTTCCTGCCGCATAAGAACCAACAGCTTCAAACATAGATGAAAGACTTCTCTTCTTACCATGTACATGTCCTGCAAGCATTGGACCACCACTTACAAATACTGTCGGCACATTAACTCTTGCCGCTGCCATTAAAAGACCCGGTACATTCTTATCACAGTTAGGAACCATAACAAGTGCATCGAACTGATGTGCTGTAGCCATACACTCTGTTGAATCAGCTATAAGATCTCTTGTAACAAGCGAATATTTCATACCGACATGTCCCATTGCAATACCATCACATACAGCTATTGCCGGAAATACTACAGGAACACCGCCTGCTTCTGCAACGCCCATCTTAACCGCATTGACAATCTTATCAAGATTCATATGTCCCGGAACAATCTCATTATACGAACTAACAATACCAACTAATGGCTTATCCATCTCCTCAGCAGTAAATCCTAATGCATTAAATAATGAACGGTGTGGAGCCTGCTGCATACCTTTTTTTACGTTATCACTCTTCATAATTAACCTCATTTCTGTGTACATTTTATTATTTAAGATTCTTTTGAAAATCCTGCATAAATATATTATTTAAAACATAATCCATACATAAATAATCAATATTATACTCTCTCAGCTATAAGATCACCCATCTGTGTGGTTGAACACTGTGTCATTCCCTCTGACATAATATCAACTGTTCTATAACCTTCCTTAAGCACCTTAGCAACTGCTGTCTCAATTGCATCTGCCTCTTTATCAAGGTCAAATGAATATCTTAACATCATGGCTGCACTCAGGATCGTAGCTATAGGATTAGCAATATTCTTACCTGCTATATCAGGTGCTGAACCATGGCTTGGCTCATAAAGTCCGAGCTTAGTCTTTCCAAGGCTTGCACTTGAAAGCATACCGATTGAACCTGTAATCATGCTTGCTTCATCTGAAAGGATATCACCAAACATATTCTCTGTTAAAATAACATCAAACTGTCCCGGATTCATCACAAGCTGCATTGCACAGTTATCAACAAGCATGTTATCTACTTCTACCTCCGGATAGTCCTTTGCAACCTCTGCTACAATCTTTCTCCAGAGTCTTGAAGAATCAAGAACGTTAGCCTTATCCACGCTTGTAACTTTCTTTCTTCTCTTCATTGCAATCTCAAAACCCTTAATTGCAATTCTTCTAATCTCATCCTCATTATATGTAAGCGTGTCAACAGCTGTTTCAAGACCATTAACATTTTCTGTATGTCTTTCACCAAAGTAAAGTCCGCCTGTAAGCTCTCTCATAATAACCATATCAAAGCCATCACCGATAATCTCATTCTTTAATGGACAGGCATCCTTTAATTCGTCATAAAGATATGCAGGACGGATATTTGCAAACAACTCTAATTCCTTTCTTATTTTTAAAAGACCTGCCTCCGGTCTTAAATCAGGTGCAACATCATACCATCTTGAATTACCAACGTTACCACCTACAGCACCAAGCAATACAGCATCCGAAGCCTTAGCTGTGGCAACCGCCTCATCAGTAAGAGGTACTCCATATTCATCTATAGAACAACCTCCCATCAGAATCTTAGTATAATCGAACTTATGACCATACTTAAATCCCACACTGTCTAATACTTTCTTAGCTTCTTCTACGATTTCCGGACCAATTCCATCACCTGGAATCAATGTTATCTTACAATCCATCTGCTCCACCTGTCTTTCCTGAAAATATATTTAAAATCCAGAGTCATAAAAATAACCCCTGTTTTAATAACATGTATAACTTTATACACTTTATGAATTTACCTTGTAAAAGGCTATTGCATAATATAATAACGTATTTTTTTCAATTTTTCAACCACTTTGATAATTTATGTCACATTTACTGAAAAATAAGCCACTTCCAACCGGTAAATTTCCCATAAAAACAAAAATGACTGCCGCAGTTAAGAAGATTTTATACAAAATAGATATTTAATCATAACATATCTCTATATCCTGTATAATTCCTCATTAATGCGACAGTCTTATAGCTTTACAGCTCAAGTATAAAATCCGTAAGTTCCTTAGCTGAATTAACCACATAATCAGCTCCGGCCTCTTCAAATTCGCCTTCTTTAGCAAATCCAAAACCTACACCTATGCACTGTATTCCTGCTTTCTTAGCACCTAAGACATCATCTTTTCTATCTCCAACCATTATGGCAGATTCCCTTTTAAAGTTCAAATCAGTCTGTTCAAATCTTCTAAATACTTCTTCAATTACCTGATTCTTATATTTTCTCGTATCGTCAAGACTTCCAACAAGTACATCAAAATAAGGGGTCAGATTGAAATGCTCAATAATCTGTATTGCAAGCTGTTCAGGTTTACATGTTGCAAGTGCAATCTTTTTACCAGATTCCTTCAATCTTTTAACACACTCATCCATGCCTTCAATCAGTTTGTTCTCATAAAGTCCCACTGTATTATATCTTTCCCTGTATCTTTTAACCGCCCTCTTAGCAGTCTCATCATCAAGTCCGTCAAACTCTTTAAAGCTGTCAATAAGCGGAGGTCCGATATATCTTTTCATAACTTCATCGCTCTCAGCAGACGGCTTTATATCCTCAAGGGCATATCTTACCGACTTTATAATTCCTTCCTGCGAATCTGTAAGCGTACCATCAAGGTCAAATAATATATAATTTTTCATACTACTCCCATTCCGCAGGCATTTTTAATGCCGGAGGAATCGCGAGCCAAATGTCAGATTTGGCTCTGCGATAAAAGCTGCTTTGTGACGCCTGCGGTACAAAGCAGCCGTGCAAAAAATAATCGCATCAGCATTATTTTTTTACACTACTCCCCAGTATACATCTTAATTCTATTTTTCTTATTATCAACTTTCATATTATCTGTGTATCCCTTAATAAGTTCAGAATACTTATTAGATAATACTGTCTGTCCTATTGTTGTATCATTAGAGCTGTCATAATCTCTGCTTATAAAGTATACAACATAATACTGGTTATTATCCTTATCTTCTATGACTGTTATATCTCCTGCTTTTCTGTCAGAATCAAATAACCAGTCTGCAATTACATTGTCTGCTGAGCTCTTTTTTGTCTTGGACTTAAGTGAAGCATCGTCGCTTTCATATGTATCTTTTTCATCATCTGTGGCATACTTTCTGCAGCTTTCAGCAAATGTATCCTCACTATTTATCTCTGAAAGCATAGTTTCAGCCTTTTCCTTAGCTGCTGCCATTGATGAATCGTCTGAATTAGCTGCCGCAATCTTAAATTCCCTGTAATCCACAGTATCATAAGATTCCTTATGTTCATTGTAATAATCCTTAATCTCGCTGTCAGTTGCCGCAAGTTCTGTCTGTAACTGTTTCTGATATGCAGCTGCCTTAAGATATTCACATACATATTCCTTTATTGAACTTTCTGATGCATTTTTTCCAAATGTATTCTTATAATAATCAGCAGCCGATTCCCCCAGCTGTGAAGCTGCATCATTTATCTGATTCTTAAAGTCCTCATAATCTGAATCAGCATTGTCATATGAAAAGCCTGCCGCATCAGCAGCTTTAAGAAGTGCCTTATCTTCTTTGATTGTATTAACTGTCATATTAGCAAAATAGTCATACCATGTATTATCTGTCGAAGCATATTTCTGCTTTGAATCATCCTTATCTTTATCATAGCTCATATATGACTTAAAATAATCAGCATATGTCATAGAACCATATAATGTCTGGCTTAATGTGTTCTGCTTAGTCATTGCATAATAAAAATCAAATTCTATACCGCTAATCTTATCATCATCGACTGATATATATTCATTATGTACCTTGTCATAATTGCTCCATATATTCACTGCAACAATAATAACTACAATTGCAGCAAGCGCCCAAAAAGTACCTATTGCGATCTTTTTATTCCTTGCGGCCTTTCTTTCCTCTTCTTTTCTTTTCTGCATTTTTCTATCATACTTTGTTACAATTTTAACATTATCATCAACCGCTGCTATGATATCTTTTTTATTATTCTGTTTATTATTCTTTGCCATTATCTTCTCCTATCCGCCCGTTAAGGCAATATTTTTCTTCTGCCATCAGTGGCTATTTGTTCTGCTCAGAAACAAATAGCCAGTTCATTTATGAACTTGTGAATAATCAGCATATCGGTGTGATTATTCACACTAATCCCACATGGCTCTAAATTTTATAATTCTTATCATTCCTGCATGATTAATACTATATCTTTTTGACACTCATATCACATTCAGTCCTAACGTCAGATTCCAAGTTCTTCCTTTAACTCATCCAGCTCCTTAATCCATAATGCACTAGATGCATCGCTTGGCATTCTTAAATCGCCTCTTGGTGATACCGCAACAGACCCCACCTTCGGACCGTCAGGAAGACATGAACGCTTGAACTGCTGTGCGAAGAATCTCCATACAAATGTCCTTAGCCATTTGTAGATTGTCGCCTTATCATATATACCGACAAATGCTATACATGCTATCTTAAATAATTTCTTTGGATTAACTCCGAAACGTAACATGTGGTACATAAAGAAATCGTGCAGCTCATATGGTCCTACGAGATTTTCTGTTTCCTGTGCTATCGTTCCGTCTTCCTTTGGCGGCAGAAGCTCAGGACTTACCGGAGTGTCAAGTACATCCTTTAATACATCTGACAGTAATGTATCGTTACATGTATCGGCATAAAAACCGACGAGATGACGTACAAGTGTCTTAGGAACAGATGCATTAACTCCATACATTGACATATGGTCGCCATTATAGGTTGCCCAGCCAAGAGCAAGCTCTGACATGTCTCCTGTTCCGATAACCATGCCATTTGTCTGATTGGCTATATCCATAAGAATCTGCGTGCGTTCCCTTGCCTGACCATTTTCATATGTTACGTCATGTATGCTTTCATCATGACCTATATCTGCAAAATGCTGTTTTACCGCCGCTTTAATATTAATCTCACGAAGCGCAGCTCCAAGCTGTTTTGTCATTCTTACCGCATTATTGTATGTCCTGTCCGTTGTACCAAAGCAAGGCATAGTAACGCAGGTTATCCCCGCCCTGTCAAGTCCTAAAAGGTCAAATGCCCTTACTGTAACAAGAAGCGCAAGTGTCGAATCAAGCCCACCTGATATTCCGATAACCGCACTATTGCAGTTAGTATGTTCTAACCTCTTTTTAAGTCCATAAGTCTGGATATCCAGAATCTCTTCACATCTTTGATTTCTAGTTACCATATCTGATGGAACAAATGGTGCTTTATCAAAATATCTTATAAGCTCAAGTTCTTCAACAACGGTCTTAAAACCAACCACCCTGTAATCGTCATTATGTGCCGTATCAAATGTAGTCATTCTGCGTCTTTCCGAAGCAATTCTTGACACATCTATATCTGCATAGATACTTTCATTTTTATATCTTTTGGCCTCACTAAGAATCGTTCCATTTTCACATATGATATTGTGTCCGCCAAATACTATATCCTGTGTTGACTCACCCTCACCGGCACTTGAATATATATATGCACATACAAGTCTTGCAGACTGTCCCATTACAAGCTGTCTTCTGTAGGTATCCTTACCGATTGTCTCATTACTAGCCGAACAGTTAATAACAACCGTAGCACCGCTTAGTGCATGCCTTATGCTTGGTGGCTGTGGTGTCCACAAATCCTCACATATCTCTGCTGCAACAATGACATTTTTCATATTATTGCAGTTAAATAATATATTCATGCCAAATGGAACTAAATATCCATCAAATTCAACGTCAACACATTTTTCAAAGCCCGGCGTAAACTGCCTTGCTTCATAAAATTCTCCATAATCAGGCAGATATTTTTTAGGAATCATTCCTATTACTTTGCCCTCAATCACTGCTGCAGCCACATTATACAGCTTCCCCATATATTCATATGGCAGTCCTACAAATGTAAGCATACCATTAAGACACGCTGAATATTCTGCGATATCTTTAAGACCCTTTATTGCACCTCCAAGCAGCGTTTCCTGTAAAAACAGGTCGTTGCAGGTATATCCGGTTATGCACATTTCAGGAAATACAGCAATTTTAGCTTTATTATCATATGCCTGTCTCATAAGCTCCTTAATGCGGCATACGTTATATTCACTGTCAGCCACCTTAATCTTTGGCGTTAATGCGGCACATCTTATATATCCGTTATTCATTCACACTAATCTCCATTCTGCAGGCAGTTTTTCTTCTGCCATCAATGACTATTTGTTCTGCTTAGAAACAAACAGCCTGTTCATTTATAAACCTGTAATAATCAGCATATCCATCTAAGACTGAGATATATGCAGATAAGAAAATAGCAGAGAAAAGAACTTCTTCTCCCTGCTAAATTGTTCTGTCTGATATATCAACACTCTGTCACAATCCATGACAGTATATTAAATATTAAACAGCAACACGGCTTCTGCCAATCTTTTATTCCTGTGAAGATGAAGGCTTTTCAACCTGTGCAATAGCACTCTTCTGCATTGAAATTCTGCAGTTTTTGTTATTACCAAATTCAACAATTACGTCCTCATCTGTAATATCAATAATAACACCATAAAAACCGCTGGTTGTTAATACATAATCACCTTTTTCAATGGCATCCATTAACTTCTGTTTTTCCTGCTGCTGCTTCTTCTGAGGCTTTATAGCAAGGAAATAGAATAACAGAATTAATGCAATGATATATACTACCATTATTCCTACTGACATATCTTCTTCCTCCTGACAATAATTCGTTTCAAAACTAACAATAAATAATAATAAACTAATTTATATATATTGT
>URAI01000105.1 GCA_900545725.1 uncultured Eubacterium sp. | reverse complement strand
TATGCGGCCGGAACGGGGATCCAGATATAGAGTGATAAAAATAGAAATAAGGAGAACGTATCATGGGATATAACGTAGCAATAGATGGACCGGCAGGAGCCGGAAAAAGCACAATAGCAAAGAAACTTGCAGCAAAGATGAACTATATATATGTTGATACAGGAGCTATGTACAGGGCAATGGCTGTATATTTTTCACAGAATAAGATTAATCCTGATGATGAAGAGGCAATTAACAGAGCCGTGGAACATGTAGATATAACAATTGAATATAAGGATGGAGTGCAGCAGGTAATTCTTAATGGTGAGAATGTTACAGGACTTCTTCGTACAGAGGAAACAGGAAGAATGGCCTCTAAGACTTCTAAATATGCAGCAGTAAGAACCAAGCTTGTTGATTTACAAAGAAAGCTTGCACAGTCATCAGATGTAATAATGGATGGAAGAGATATTGGAACAACAGTGCTTCCTGATGCATTTGCAAAGATATATCTTACAGCAAGCACAGATGCAAGGGCAAAGAGAAGATATGACGAGTTAAATGCAAAGGGAGAAAAATGTGACTATGAGGTGATTAGAATGGATATTGAGCAGAGAGATTATCAGGATATGCACAGGGAAATATCACCTTTAAAGCAGGCTGAGGATGCAGTTCTTGTTGACACATCTGATATGAATATTGAACAGGTTGTAGAAGCTATTACATCTATTGTGGAAGAAAAGAAAGCAGCTTGCAAGTAGATATTTATTGACTGTAGGACAAAGAAAACAGACATGTCAGAGGTTAGCCGTGTTATTTGGTATAGTCTGAAAATAAGATAAGTTTTATAAAAAATAAATAAAAGCAGGATGATATTGATGAGCAGTGATAAAAATATTAATAATGAAAAATCTGATAAAAAAGAGGTTATACTTGCCAAATCAGCAGGTTTTTGTTTTGGTGTAAAAAGAGCTGTTGATACAGTATATGAGCAGGCAGGAAAAGAAAATGTATACACATATGGACCTATAATTCATAATGAAGAGGTTGTAAAGGATCTCGAAAGAAAGGGTGTACATGTAATTGAGGATATAAGTCAGCTTGATAATATAAAAAATGGAACGATTATAATAAGATCTCATGGTGTATCTAAGAATGTGTACGATACAATAAAAGAGCGTGGTTTTGAAATAGTTGATGCGACATGTCCGTTTGTATTAAAGATTCATAATATTGTTAAGACTGAAAGTGAAAATGGTTCCCAGATTGTTATTATAGGAAATGAAAAACACCCTGAGGTAGAAGGCATTATGGGATGGTCAGTGACACCGGTTCATGTTGTTGATTCGATAGAAAAAGCACAAAAACTGGTGCTTGATAAAGAAAAGAAAGTGTGTGTGGTCTCACAGACGACATTTAATTACAATAAATTTCAAGAATTAGTTGAAATTATATCCAAAAAGGGTTACAATATTTATATTCGTAATACAATTTGTAATGCTACCGAAGAACGACAGACAGAGGCACGCCAGATAGCACAGCGCGTTGACGCTATGATAGTCATAGGTGGCAGCAGCAGTTCCAATACGCGAAAACTGTATGAAATCTGTAAGAATGAGTGTAACGCTACATTTTACATTCAGACGCTTAATGACCTTGACCTAAATAGTTTGGGCATGGCAGACTGCATAGGTATTACAGCAGGGGCATCGACCCCAAACAATATTATTGAGGAGGTTTACACTAATGTCAGAGCTTAGTTTTGATGAGATGTTAGATGAAACATTTAAGACAATACATACAGGAGAGGTAGTTGATGGTACTGTTATCGACGTTAAGGAAGATCAGATCATTCTTAACATCGGATACAAGGCAGATGGTATTATTACACGTAATGAATACACATCTACACCAGGCGTTGATCTTACAACAGTAGTTTCTGTTGGAGATACTATGCAGGCAAAGGTACTCAAGGTAAACGATGGCGAAGGTCAGGTTTTACTTACATACAAGAGACTTGTTGCAGATAATGGTAATAAGAAGCTTGAAGAAGCTTTTGAAAATCATACAGTATTAACAGCTACAGTAAGCCAGATTATGAATGGCGGTCTTGGTGTTGTTATTGATGAAGCAAGAGTATTTATTCCAGCAAGCCTTGTTTCAGACAGCTATGTTAAGGATTTATCAGTATACAAGGATAAGGAAGTATCATTCGTTATTACTGAATACAATCCAAAGAAGAGAAGAATTATCGGTGACTGCAAGCAGCTTATAGTTGCTAAGAAGGCAGAAGCACAGAAAGAATTACTTGAGAAGATTCATGAAGGTGATACAATCGAAGGAACAGTTAAGAATGTTACTGATTTTGGTGCTTTCATCGATCTTGGTGGTGTTGATGGACTTCTTCACATTTCAGAAATGTCTTGGGGAAGAACAGAGAATCCTAAGAAAGTATATAAGGTTGGAGATTCAGTTAAGTGCTTTATTAAGGAAATCAACGGTAATAAGATTGCCCTTAGTGTTAAGTATCCGGATCTTAACCCATGGAACAATGCAGCAGAGAAGTATGCAGTTGGCAATGTAGTTAAGGGTGTTGTTGCAAGAATGACAGACTTTGGTGCATTTGTTCAGCTTGAAGAAGGTGTAGATGCATTACTTCATGTTTCACAGATTTCTAGGGAGCATATTGAAAAGCCTTCAGATGTTCTTTCAATCGGTCAGGAAATAGAAGCTGTTGTTGTTGATATGAATGAAGCTGATAAGAAGATTAGCTTAAGCATGAAGGCTCTTGCAGCTAATGATGCTAAGGAAGAAACAACAGAAGAATAATTAAACGGTTAATATATGTTTAGGTATATATTTATCTGATAAGTATAAAAAGAGTTCTGTATACTGATCAATATCATTAAGTTAAATATGATATTGATATTAATACAGGACTCTTTTTATTGTTTATGAAGCAGTTATACTAGTATCAGCAATAACACTGTTATTGCTGACGTCATATGCAGGAATTTTTATTAATAATAGGGTGAAAAGACATCTATAACTGTTATTATCATACATATTTTTGAAGTTTTATATATACACGTCCCTTTCGTGTTTCATTGCCACAGTCTTTGTAAATGAATTTTCCCTGACCACGGATTACGAGAATATCATCAGGTTTTAACATATAACTGTTATTTTCCATACATTTTCCATTAATGAATACTTTCTGTGTGCGGAAAAGCTCGACAGCTTTGCTGCGTGAAAGCTTTGTTATAGAGGCACATACTGCATCAATACGTGGCGAAGCACAGATAAGCTCGATATCTTCAAGTACCGGTGTAAAATCAGAGTTATTGGGTGCGGATATTTCACATTTTATATTTGTATGTTTAATTTTTGTAAGATTATCAATAATAAAATCACTTATATGGGTCAGACAGAAGAGGTATCCTACGTTATCGCGGATAATAATATCGCCTATAAGGCTGCGCTCTATACCAAGATTTAATATAGCTCCAAGAAAATCGCGGTGTGAAAGTTCATTGGCAAATTTGCGTATAAGGGGTGATATTTTTATACATGCAATTGGGAAAGGTTCTTCATAACCTAAATCATCACTGCTCCCGAAGCGTACAATCTGCCGTTCGCAGGATGTGCTTCCTCCAAATGTTTCAGAATGTATAAATGAGATTTCGGGAAGCAGGCGGTAATAAGTATCCAGTTCTGACATGCTTAAAAAATTAGTATATGTATAAATATTATGACGGTAGGCTTTATTTGCTGCGTCAGTCAGTCTGCGTTTTAATAATATTTCTTCATCCATAAATGTTAATCTCCATTTTATATAAAATTATTCTATGTTAAAAATGCCTGTGAAATGTGAAGAGCGATACATATTTATCTGATTCAGGCATTATTATTAATGGTCTGCATGATTGGTATAATGACCATCTATATTATATTGTACCATGTATAATATATTTTTGCGGGGGAAATTAAAAAATTATACATTTATATGTTATAAGAGTTATATAAAGTAATTTGTTGTGCCAGATAAAAATAATATAACGATAAAGTAAAGTTACAAAGGTTGTTTATATGCACTGTCTGTTATTTGATTTATAGCTCAGTCTAAGATGTCACTTCATATATATAGAAGAGGACAATATTGTTTCATGTTGGGTTCAGGCTCCGGAAAAAATTATGATGTGCGAGGTTTGCAGAGCTGCTGATATGGAAAAGACAGCAGCTCTGACCAGCGGCTCGCAGCAAGATTGCCGGGTGAATCTTAAATGACACTAGTGTACGGTATTATTAGTACAGTATACTATATCGGTGTTTTTTATAGTTATTATTTTTGTGGTTACAAGGAGCTTGAGGTTTTGAAGTTATTATCATGAGTTTAAGATTTTCGGCTATAGATTTTTATATAGAAATATGATAAAATGAAGTGTAATTATACGGTGCAGGACAGACATGCTGCATGAAGTTATCTGCAGAGGTCAAAGAGTTTGCAGGAAAGAGGAAGATATGATAAAGGATTATGAAGATTTTAAAAAGTTTATATTACAGCAGACAACAATTGATTTGAATGCATATAAAGAAAGACAGATGAAGAGAAGGATTGATACATTAATTGCCCGTAATAAATTTAAAGATTATGATAGTTATTGTAATGCTATTAAAGTCGATAAGGATTTGATGGAGGAATTTGTGAATTATATCACAATTAATGTTTCGGAATTCTATAGAAATCCTGCATTATGGAAAACATTGGAAGATGTAATTTTACCAGATCTTATTAATAAGTTTGGATCTAATCTTAAAATATGGAGTGCAGCATGTTCGACAGGTGATGAGCCATATTCACTGGCAATGGTACTTGCAAAGAAGGTTCCTTTATCAAAGGTACATATATATGCTACAGATATAGATGAACAGGTGCTTGCAAAGGCGAAGGATGGAGTATATGGAGCTAACAGCCTTAAGGGCCTTCCTGATGAGTATAAGAATAAGTATTTTGAAAAGATGGGGGACCGTTTCTACAAGATATCTGATGAGATTAAAAGATGTGTAGAATTTAAAAAAGCCAATCTGTTAAGGGATGCTTATCCGACAGGGATGCATCTTATCGTATGCCGTAATGTAATGATATATTTTACAGAGGAAGCTAAGGAAGATATATATAAGAAGTTTAATAATTCCCTTGTAAAAGACGGATGTCTGTTTGTTGGTAATACAGAGCAGATAATCAATTATAAGGAACTTGGTTATTCATTTGATAAGTTATTCTTTTATAGAAAGATATAATTTGTTGAAAATACAATTTAGATGACAGGGACAGATTATATTTTGTATTTTGAAATATAAGATGGAGCGTGGCAGATTAAGGACGATTGTAAGCATCCACACATTGTTTCAAAATTTAAAACATAATCTGTTCCTGCCTTATATTTTAACCAATCACAATATATTGAAAAGAATATCCTTTACATAATCTGTGATTTTATCCGGTGAATTCATGAAACTATCATTCAATTCAAAATAACTGAAATCATCATTGTATTTCCTTTTAAAGAATGGTGTAATAATATTACTGTATTGCATAAGAAATTGTCCAGCTTTGTGGACATAGCAGTTAGAAGCTTTGGCGGGCTGGCGGTATTTCTTATCTATATAAGACGATACACTTTTGTGCATCGCCTGATCTTCGGAAGGAATATAATAATAGTCTTTATAATTGGAATAGAAATATTTCAGTTTATCATTAATAATATTAACCTTGACAGTTATTATATTATTAGCAATGTTTATAAAAAAAGGCTCTTTTATAATATTAACCGGTACATTTACTGCGTGTGGAATATTAAATGTAAATATAAACTCTGATGAGGGGTCTCCATTGTAACCGGCATAATCAGATTGATGAGAAGCAGTATAGCTTATATTGTGATTTATAATATCCATATAGTTAAGTACAGGTGTTATATTGGCAAGTCCTATAATATCATCGTGGTTGTGAAGCAGCAGTGTATTAAGAAGTGATTCATCCTTTGATATAATATATTGCTTATAACATTTTATAAGTTCGCCGCCATTGTATTTGTCAATCCGGTGTATTCCTAAAAATTCTTCAATACTTTTCTGCTTATAATTATCAAGATTTAAAAGGTTTTTAAGCGGTTGTATTATGTGAAAAATATCAATGCTTCTATTATTGATATTTTCTAATTGCACATCCGACTCTAACAGTTCACATCTCCCATTGATAAATGGAATATCAAAACGTTCTCCATTAAAAGATACGATATATCTGTATCTGTTAGAAAATTCAACAAAGTCATTTAAAATCTCTGATTCATCAGAAGGGTTGACTGCAAACCACTGTGTATACATCCAAAAATCCTGATTATAATAAATAGCACCGATAAGATAGCACATTGAATTTTTATAAGAGAAACCAGTTGTTTCTATATCGAAAAAGATATAGTCATTAATATTCTGTGAAAAATTATCAGAAAGATATGAGTGTTCCTGTAAATCTGAAATATTTGAAAGCTGTAAAAGTTTGTTAGTAATCTTAAGCATAAATCCTCTTTCCTAATTATAAGTTGATATAAATAACCATTAAATCCTCATTTTTTGGTAAATTTGTCATTTGTAAACACTTTTGCTTATAAAATGACTTTTAGACAGTTTTGGTTAAAAAAATGTCACATTTTGTTAAAAAAGTATCATAAACTGTTAAAAAACTGTCAGTATTTGTCTATTATATACTAAAATATACATAAAATAAAGTAGATTTTCTTGGCTTAATGAGATAAAATAATAATTAGATAAAAAATTATAAGGAGAATTATGTCATGGGAAAATGTACATTTAAAGGTGGAGTACATCCATATGATGGTAAGGAATTATCAAAAGATGTTCCAATCAAAGAACTATTCCCAGAGGGTGATATGGTATTTCCTCTTTCACAGCATATTGGAGCTCCAGCAGTTCCGGTTGTTGCAAAAGGTGACCACGTATTAGCAGGTCAGCTTATAGCAGAGGCAGGCGGATTTATTTCAGCTAATATCCATTCATCTGTTTCAGGTACAGTTAAGGCGATTGAGCCTAGGACACTTGCAACAGGCGGTAAGTGTAATTCAATTATTATTGAGAATGATGGAAAGTACGAGGAGGTCGAATATTTTCCAAAGAAGCTTGAAGAGCTTACAAGAGATGAAATCAGAGAGAGAGTCAAGGCGGCCGGTGTCGTAGGTATGGGTGGTGCCGGATTCCCAACTAATGTCAAGCTTACACCGAAGAATCCTGAAGCGATTGACTATATCATTGTTAATGGTGCTGAGTGTGAGCCTTATCTTACATCAGATTACAGAAGAATGTTAGAAGAATCTGATAAGCTCGTTTCAGGTCTTAAGGTTGCATTGTCACTTTTTGACCATGCTCATGGTATTATCGGTATTGAAGATAATAAGCCTGAGGCAATAGCTGCTATGCAGAAGGTAGTAGCCGGAGAATCTAACATGGAGGTTAAGGTTCTTAAAACCAAGTATCCACAGGGTGGTGAGCGTTCATTAATCTATGCTACAACAGGAAGAAGTATTAATTCTTCTATGCTTCCTGCAGATGCCGGATGTATTGTACATAATGTAGATACAATTTATTCTATTCATATGGCTGTCATTGAAGGAAAGCCATTGACTAAGAGGATTGTTACCGTAACAGGTGATGGTGTTAAGAATCCGGGTAACT
>URAI01000104.1 GCA_900545725.1 uncultured Eubacterium sp. | reverse complement strand
GAAATGTTATTACTTCCAAAATGTTACCTGCACCCTGCACAGCATACACTAAAGCTGCCATTCCAAAGCCTGCAATTATATCCGGCACACCGTGTTTTTTCTTATTCTCAAAACGTTAACTAAGAGATAGGATTTACAATCCCCAAAATATAAATGAATATTTTGCAAAAATTGAAAGCACGGAATAGCAGTTTAAGGACTCTGTCAGCTTTATAATTCTTATATTCATTATCCATATCTGATGCCTCCTGATTTAATTATAATATTTTTTCAGACAATATGATACATGTGATTCGTGACAAAGCCTGTCATATTAAATTAATTTATTAAAATATAGTTTTTTGTTTTTTGGGATGTAACAATTGGATTAAACAGATATACATTAACAGCCTGTCATACCATCATCATTGATTTTATAAGGTATGGCATAAGCTGTATAATATATAATGTACTATAAGTGTAATAATAATCTACATCCCATAGAATTCCTTAACCCTGTCGGCATACCTGACTCCCTTAGAATAGCCATCCTGATATAAAGCAAGTATCTTTTCTTTATCTTTTTCCATTCTTGAGAAACCATCAGTATGCTCAGGTCTGATGACTATTACCTTGCCGGCTTTTTCATATCTTTCAAGCTTTTTAAGACATCTGTTATACCGGCTGGCACGTTTTAGGAGGTCATTTGCAAGCTCGGGATATTTAAGATAAGCCTTTGCCATAATTTTTGTGGAGGCAGAAGTTGTCTTTTTATATCCGGCCTGTCTTGTAAGAACTACAATAACCCTGTCACAGCCATCTTTAAAAGCTCTTTCAAAAGGTATGGAGTCGCTAAGCCCGCCATCAAGATAAGGCGTATCATTGATATAAATATACGGAAAAAGCATAGGGAGTGCGCAGGTTGCTTTCAAAACCTGATTAGTCGGGTCGTCACCTGTGTAACGTATGTATTCAGGCTTACCAGTAAGAACATTAGTAACCACACAATAAAATTCTCCGTGATAAGATTTAAATGTATCATAATCAAAAGGTACAAGCTTATTAGGAACTGTTTCATATAAAAATTCAAGTCCGCAGTAGCATTTGTTTTTACGGTCAATCATATTGCCTACACTCATATAACGTTTATCATCCCTGTAATTCATAATGATTTTAAGGTTACGTCCCGGCTGGTTAGAAGCATAACATACACCGTAGGCGGCTCCGGCAGAAACTCCTATCATGTAATCAGGAAGAATGTTATGTTGCATAAATGCATCCATAACGCCGCATGAAAAAACAGTCCTTAATGCTCCACCTTCAAATACAATTCCAGTTTTCATATAATTTTAATAATCCTCTTTTCTAAATAATATTGGTAAAATGATATGATGAGTATAAGAAATTCTGATTATTCATATCACAATAAACAGTATATATTTTCTTATTAATCTGACTAAAAGTCAATAAATATATTTGTAACACATTACGAACAAATGTTTGCAATCTGACGGATTGTATGTTATTATATATTATAAGAAATGAATATAAAGTAAAAAGTTATGTATTGGCTTTATAATACCGTCTGAACATTTTAAGATTTGGCAATAATAGGAATAATGTAAAAAGAAAGAAGATAATCACAGTTGACGACATATGCATGCAGAATATACAATATGAGAATAGACTATACATAGATGTGATAATT
Organism: uncultured Eubacterium sp.; assembly: GCA_900545725.1. Classification (GTDB taxonomy): domain Bacteria; phylum Bacillota; class Clostridia; order Lachnospirales; family Lachnospiraceae; genus Lachnospira. The sequence goes on along the minus strand of URAI01000104.1, from coordinate 6,095 downwards.
GACATATAATAATATCTTATGAAAGATATGTGAATCAGGCACACCTGATAAAGCTGCAAAGCCAATTATAAATGTATTGCAAATATAACAATTAAATTAAGTTATATGCATTTATGTATCTGAAAATATTATGTTAGGAGATGGTATGATGAAAGAGAAAAAGTTTACAGCTGTAATACTTGCAATAGTTACGGTTATTGTTATTGGAGCAGCATATTATTATGTAGAACTTCCGGCAATTAATATACATGCACCGGGATTCTGGAAGTTTATAATAGTTTTAATGGCTATTATAACAGTGGCATATTGTGTATTTAATGCAACATTTACAGAGAAGTATAAGACATTTAAGAACAGGCAGATGAAGAGTCATAAGCTTGTATTTAGGACAGGAACAGCTAAGATAGTAGGAAATGGTCTTATTATTGCGACATTGGCAATTATAATAATATATATTGCAGGAAGCATTTTATCATCAGAGATTATTAACGCTTCTGCATATCAGAGACTGCTTAAGGTTGAAAACAGAGACTTTACAGAGGATATAAAGGAAGTGTCGTATGATAAGATACCCATATTGGATAAAGATTCAGCTTCTACAATAGGCAACAGAGTAATGGGTACAATAGTGGATATGGTATCGCAGTTTGAGGTAAGTGATATGTATTCACAGATTAATTATAATAATAAGCCTGTAAGAGTATCGCCTTTGCAATATGGTAATCTTATAAAGTGGTTTACGAATCATTCGTCAGGAATACCGGCATATATAAGCATAGACATGACGACGCAGCAGGCAGAGTGTGTAAGACTTTCAGAGCCAATTAAGTATTCAAAGAGTGACCACTTTGGAAGAAATATATACAGACATTTAAGGTTTGCATATCCTGCATATATATTTGATGATGTTAATTTTGAGATTGATGATAACGGAACACCTTATTGGATATGCCCTGTTAAAAAATATAACATTGGATTGTTTGGTGGTGTTACGATAGGAAGAGTTGTATTGTGTAATGCAATAACAGGCGAACTTAATGATTATGCAGTAGAAGATGTCCCACAGTGGGTAGATAAGGTATATTCGGCAGATATGCTTATTAATCTGTATAATTATTCAGGTAAGTTAAAGCATGGTTATTTTAATAGTGTATTGAGTCAGAAAGACTGTCTTAAGACTACAGATGGATATAATTATATAGCACTTGATGATGACGTATGGGTATATACGGGAATTACATCAGTAGGACAGGATAAGTCGAATGTAGGCTTTGTCCTTATGAACCAGAGGACAATGGAGAGCCGTTATTATGAGATATCAGGTGCAGAAGAATATTCTGCCATGTCATCAGCAGAAGGAAAGGTTCAGAATCTTAGTTATAAGGCTACATTTCCATTGCTTCTTAATGTAGATAATGAGCCTACATATTTTATGGCATTGAAGGATAGTGCAGGACTTGTAAAATCATATGCTATGCTTAACATAGAAAAATATCAGAATGTTGCAATAGGAGATACTGTTGCACAATGTGAGGAGAACTATAGAAAGCTTCTTAGTGATAATGGCATTACACAGGAAGAGCAAAAGACCCAGATGAGTACTATGGGTTCTATTTCAAAGATGATACAGGCTGTAACAGATGGTAATTCTCATTATTATATTATGCTTGATGGTTCTGATAAGATATATGATATATTACTATCGGATAATATAGATATTATAAGATATAATATAGGTGATACTATAAAGCTTGAGTATTATGAAGATAATAATATTTATGTTGTTACATCTGTTAAAAAAGGAGAAGAGCCATATACAGATAAGGCATCAAAATAACAGGGTATATGTAAACACATATAAATTTATTAATTAAACAGTTGAAAACACTTAATTTATAGTGTAAAATTTAAGTGTTAATGTAATAGGGAACATAAAGGAGAAGATAAATGGATATTATTGTTAAGTACATTGATGAATTACTGGAAAAGAGTACACCTGACGCACCAGTTTGGAATATTGAAAAGATAAGACAGGGGTTAAAGTCTAAGTGGAATTACATTGACGGATGTATGATTAAGGCAGTTCTTGAAATGTATGCTATTTCAAAAGATGAGAAGTATTTAAAGTTTGCTGATGATTTTATTGATTACAGAGTAAGAGAAGATGGAAGCATTGATGGATATAGTATTGGAGAGAAGAATATAGATAATGTCAATGCAGGAAAGACTCTTTTTGAGCTATATGATATTACAGGTAAGGAAAAGTATAAGAAGGCTATAGATCTTGTATACAGCCAGATTGCTATTATGCCTAGATGTGAATCAGGTAATTTCTGGCATAAGGATATATATCCTAATCAGGTATGGCTTGATGGTATGTATATGGGACAGCCGTTCTACCTTGAATATGAGACACGTTTTAATAACAGAAAGAATTATGATGATATCTTTAACCAGTTTAAGTTTGTAATTGAGAACATGAGAAATCCTCTTAACGGATTATATTATCATGCAATGGATACAAGTAAGGAAGCTTTCTGGTGTGATAAGGTAACAGGTCTTTCACAGAATATATGGCTTAGAGCTATCGGATGGTATTCTATGGCACTTCTTGATACTCTTGACAAGGTTGACAATTCAGATCATAAGTATGATAAGGAATGCAAGATGTTAGAAGATGCATATGTAGATCTTATGAAGTCAATGCTTAAGTATCAGGATGAGAGTGGTATGTGGTATCAGGTGGTTAATTTTGGTGGTATGGATAAGAACTATCTTGAGACAAGTGGAAGCTCTATTATGGCATATTCACTTCTTAAGGGTGTACGTCTTGGTTTCCTGCCGGAAGAATACAGAAAGTATGGCGAGAAAGCGATAGATGGAATATGCAATAAGTATTTAGAAAATAAGGATGGAGAACTTTCATTAGGCGGTATATGTCTTGTTGCAGGTCTTGGTGGAAAGGACAGAAGATCCGGTACATATGATTATTACATGTCAGAACCTATTGTTGAAAATGATGCTAAGGGTGTTGGACCATTCTTACTTGCATATACAGAATTATTAAGATACAAGAATAAGTAAATATACGCACTATGTTATAGCATGGATTATATGAAGTAATTGAATATCTGCTATCAGATAAGCTTTCGTATATCTGATTAAATGAATGCGGGAGTCTTATTATTAAAGACTTCCGCTTTTCGTAATCTCATTTACAAAGTTCATAAATGAACTGGCTATTTGTTTCTGAGCAGAACAAATAGTCCTGATGGTAGAAGAAAAAACGCCTGCGGAATGGAGATTAATATGAATAATAAGAATAATTTAAAACCATATATAACAATGGATGAAGCATTACAAAAAAAGAAAGAGGGAAGCAGATCGTTAAAGTTTCTAACACAGGATAATGGTTGTGTGAATGGCTGCTGTTCAGGGATAACAGAATATCCTGATTATGAATTTAGTAACAAACCGGGGAGTCATCCTGATCAGGAAGGTTTTTATGTACTTGAAGGTGAGGGATTTGCAAAATTAGATGACTTAGAATTTCCTATAAAGACAGGCGATTCATTTGTAGCATTACCTGGTGTTGCACATACAATCAGAACTAAAGAGGGCTGTAATACGGTAAAAGTATTCTGGTTTCATAGCGGTATATAGTTATAACAATATTATGTTATAGAACAGGTAAATGGGGATTGTTGAATGATAGGTGATGATAACATGCCAGAAAATGATAAGCCATTGGAGGATAAGCTATTAGCTGAAAAGAAGAAATGGCTGTTTAAGGAAAATATCAGGCTGGAAGAATTAAGAAAGTCACTTGAGGATGAAAGAGAACTTCTCGATATACAACGCGGAATGTTTGAAAAGCAGCAGCGTAAAAATGCAATTCTTGAAAAGCAGCTTCAAAATCAAAAGAGGTTATTTGACAGGCAGTGGCAGATATTGGAGAAAGAGACAAGGCAGCTTGCTATAGATAAAGAAAAATTCGAAAGAAATAAAAGAGTATATCGTGATGAAATAGCAAGAGAAGTCAGAAAAGGAATGGCAGTTTCATCGGGGGTCAAGATATTTTTCAAGGGCGTGGATAATGCACAGAATCTAAAAAAAAGATACAGGGAACTGTTAAAGATATATCATCCGGATAATGTCAATGGAGATAATAAGCTTTTACAGGCTATAATTGACGAATATGAGAGATTAAAGAAACTGTATTAATAATGTTTTTTATCATTAACGCAATAAAGTTATTTATAAATTATTGTTGAAATATAAAAAATAGTGTATAATTATAAAGATTGGCATGATGCGTTTCATTTTAATCAGAATAAGACAGATGAAACAGTAAAATACTCACTATCATAGTGTGAACAGCAGCCAATTAATCAATGACAGAAGGAGAATAGTAATGTTTAAAATTAATGAAAACTATTTAAAGTTACCAGGAAGTTACCTTTTTTCAACAATTGCAAAAAAGGTTAATGCATATTCACAGGCACATCCTGATAAGGAAATTATAAGACTTGGTATTGGTGATGTTACACTTCCATTATCACCGGTAGTTATTGATACACTTCATGGTGCGGTAGATGAGATGTCTAAGGCAGAAACTTTCCATGGCTATGCACCAGATCTTGGATATGAATTTTTAAGAAATGCCATTGTAGAACATGATTATAAGAAGCGTGGAGCTGACATTCATGCAGATGAGATATTTGTAAGTGATGGAGCAAAGTCAGATTCAGGTAATATTGGTGATATCTTTTCTGTAGATAATAAGATTGCTGTATGTGACCCTGTATATCCTGTATATGTAGATACTAATGCTATGGCAGGCAGAACAGGAGATTATATTCCTGAACAGCAAAGATGGAGCAATGTCATCTATATGCCTTGTACAGCAGAGACTAATTTTGCACCTGAGCTTCCAAAGGAAACACCTGATATTATTTACCTTTGTTTCCCTAATAATCCAACAGGTTCAACTATTACTAAGGATGAACTTCAGAAGTGGGTTGATTATGCCAACAAGGTAGGAGCTGTTATTATATATGATGCAGCTTATGAAGCATATATATCAGAGGATAATGTACCTCATACTATATATGAATGTGAAGGTGCAAGAACATGTGCTATAGAGCTTAGGAGTTTTTCTAAGAATGCAGGCTTTACAGGTACAAGACTTGGATTCACTGTAGTTCCTAAGGACTTAAAGAGTGGAGATGTTACACTTCACAGCCTTTGGGCAAGACGTCATGGAACTAAGTTTAATGGTGCTCCATATATTATCCAGAGAGCAGGTGCAGCTGTATATACGGAAGAAGGACAGAAGCAGACTAATGAGCAGATTGCATATTATATGAAGAATGCCAAGACAATTCTTGAAGGTCTTAAGTCAGCAGGTTATACAGTATCAGGCGGTGTTAATGCGCCATATATCTGGTTAAAGACACCTGATAAGATGACTTCATGGGAATTCTTTGATTACTTACTTGAAAATGCTAATGTAGTTGGTACACCGGGTTCAGGTTTTGGACCAAGTGGTGAAGGATATTTCAGACTGACAGCATTTGGTTCACACGAGAATACTGTAAAGGCTCTTGAAAGAATTAAGGCTTTATAATTATAAAGTATTAACAGAATATATAAATGATAACTGTTGTAATTGATATATAATATATGGTGGATATCATAGTAGTATGTATACATAAATAAGATAATTAATCTGTATTATGTAAATTTACTATATAATTTTAATATTATGACTTTCTGTAATATATTATATTATTGGATTACAACAGTTTTTATATGACAAAAAAACTGTATTTTTCATATATAAATACAATTTTTCGTTATTTATATTTATTGATAAATGCACTATATTGGTATATTATATATATAAAAGCAATAAATATAATATACATATAACTGCTATAGATATTTCTTCTAAATACATGAAAAAACTGACTCTTAACATGATATAGCACTTCTTTTAAATAATAATAAATCTTTTATAAAAGAAATTAACAAAAGGGGTGGAAATACTGACCACAGTGTTGTATTATATACATAAAAATTGTCATATGTTT
>URAI01000103.1 GCA_900545725.1 uncultured Eubacterium sp. | reverse complement strand
TTATCAGATATGAAGGCCCTAAGGGTGGTCCTGGTATGAGAGAAATGCTTAACCCTACATCAGCAATTGCCGGTATGGGACTTGGATCATCTGTAGCTCTTATTACAGATGGACGTTTTTCAGGTGCAAGCCGTGGAGCTTCAATTGGTCATGTATCACCGGAGGCAGCCGTTGGAGGACCTATCGCTTTAGTTAAAGAGGGGGATATTATTAAGATTAATATTCCTGCACTTACAATTGAGCTTGATGTGTCTGACGAAGAACTTGCTAAGAGAAAGGCTGAATGGAAGCCAAGAGAACCTAAGGTAACAACAGGATACTTAAAGAGATATGCTTCAATGGTTACATCTGGTAACAGAGGAGCTATATTACAGACACCGGATAATAACTAATATTATTTAATATACATTTGAAGATTTTGGAGGACATATTTAATGGAGTTAAATGGTTCAGAGATAATTGTAGAGTGTTTAAAGGAGCAGAAGACAGACACTATATTTGGTTATCCAGGCGGAGCTATTCTTAATGTATATGATGCATTATATAAACATTCTGATGAGATAACACATATTCTGACATCACATGAGCAGGGTGCAAGCCACGCAGCCGATGGGTATGCAAGAGCAACAGGTAAGGTTGGTGTGTGTTTTGCTACATCAGGTCCTGGAGCTACTAATCTTGTGACCGGAATAGCTACGGCATATATGGATTCTGTACCGATGGTTGCCATTACATGTAATGTAACAGTACCGCTTCTTGGTAAGGACAGTTTTCAGGAGATAGATATTACTGGTGTTACAATGCCTATAACAAAGCATAATTTTATTGTTAAGGATGTAACAAAACTTGCTGATACTATAAGAAAAGCTTTCCAAATAGCGAAAGAGGGAAGACCGGGACCGGTTCTTATTGATGTTACTAAGGATGTAACGGCCAATAGCTGTGAATATGTAAAAAAAGAACCTGAGGCAATAGTAAGAATAACAGATACAATTAAGCAGAAAGATATAGATAATGCGATAAGTCTTATAAAAGAAGCAAAAAAGCCATATGTATTTGTGGGCGGTGGTGTTATAGCATCTGATGCATCTGATGAACTTAGATGTTTTGTAAAAAAGATAGATGCACCGGTTACAGATTCGCTTATGGGTAAAGGTGCGTTTGACGGTTCTGACCCATTATATACCGGAATGCTTGGTATGCATGGAACAAAGACTTCTAATTTTGGTGTATCTGAATGCGACCTTCTTATTGCTGTCGGAGTCAGATTTTCTGACAGAGTTACGGGTAATGTCAAGAAGTTTGCAAGCAATGCTAAAATATTACAGTTTGACATTGATGCGGCTGAGATTAATAAAAATGTCAAGACAGATGCAAGTGTAATAGGCGATGCATATGAGATATTAAAAAGAATTAATGAAGGACTTGAACAGCAGAATCACCATGAATGGATATCTCATATTATGGAGCTTAAAGAAAAGTATCCTATGACATATAACAGAGATTGCCTTAACGGACCTTTAATAATGGAAAAGATATATGATATAACAAATGGTGAAGCTATCATATCAACAGATGTTGGACAGCATCAGATGTGGGCTGCACAGCATTATAAATACAAGAATCCACGTTCATTATTAACATCAGGCGGTCTTGGTACCATGGGATATGGTCTTGGAGCTGCAATAGGTGCTAAGATGGGCTGCAAGGACAGAACCGTTATCAATATAGCAGGAGACGGCTGCTTTAGAATGAATATGAATGAAGTGGCTACAGCTACAAGATACAATATTCCTGTAATCGAGATTATATTTAATAATCATGTTCTTGGTATGGTGCGTCAGTGGCAGGATCTGTTCTATGGCAAGCGTTATTCAGCAACTGTGCTTGACGATCAGGTTGATTTTGTCAAGGTAGCAGAAGGTATGGGCGCTAAGGCATACAGGGTGACAACAATTGATGAATTTGAAAATGCATTCAAAGAAGCTGTCAGTCTTAATATACCATGTGTAATTGATTGTATAATAGACAGAGAAGACAAGGTATTCCCAATGGTTTCACCGGGGGCAGCCATATCAGAGGCGTTTGACAGAAAAGATCTTGATGCGAGAAATAAAGATAAATAATAAGTATAATTTATAGGTGATATAAATCAACCAACAGATATCACATTTTAATAAAGTGATATTTGTTGGTAATAATTAAAAATTTATAAAATTAATAAACGATAATCAGATAATATATTAATAAAGAATAATAACTTTATTAATTAATTATAACCATAAATTCAAAATACCATTGACACATTTATATCAAAGGCATACAATGGCTAATATGAATTTAATAATCTTTAAACTCTAGGAGGATAATGAAAAGTGGCAAGAGTATATAATTTTAGCGCAGGCCCGGCAGTATTACCGGAAGAAGTATTAAGGGAAGCAGCAGACGAGATGCTTGATTATAAGGGTTCAGGTCAGTCTGTAATGGAGATGAGTCACAGATCCAAGGTATATGATAATATTATTAAAGAAGCTGAGGCAGATTTAAGAGATCTTATGAACATCCCTGACAACTATAAGGTATTATTTTTACAGGGCGGTGCTTCACAGTTCTTTGCAGAGGTTCCTATGAATCTTATGAAGAATAGAAAAGCTGCATACATTATAACAGGTCAGTGGGCAAAGAAAGCTTTTCAGGAAGCTAAGATATATGGAGATGCTGTAGAGGTAGCTTCATCAGCAGATAAGACATTTACATATATTCCGGATTGTTCAGACCTTGATATTCCAGAAGATGCTGATTATGTTTATATATGTGAAAATAATACAATTTACGGTACTAAGTTTAAGACATTACCTAACACAAAGGGACATATTCTTGTATCTGATATTTCATCATGCTTCTTATCAGAGCCGATTGACGTAACAAAGTACGGTGTTGTATATGGTGGAGTACAAAAGAATGTTGGACCTGCAGGTGTTGTTATAGCAATTATCAGAGAAGATCTTATTACAGATGATGTATTACCTGGAACACCAACAATGCTTAAGTGGAAGACTCAGGCTGATGCAGATTCTCTTTATAATACACCTCCATGTTATAATATCTATATCTGTGGTAAGGTATTTAAGTGGATTAAGAAGCTTGGCGGTCTTAAGGCTATGAAGGAACGTAATGAAGAAAAGGCTAAGATTCTTTATGATTTCCTTGATCAGAGCAAACTCTTTAAGGGAACTGTTGTTAAGGAAGACCGTTCACTTATGAATGTTCCTTTTGTAACAGGCGATAAGGACCTTGATGCTAAGTTTGTTAAGGAAGCAGAAGCAGCCGGATTTGTCAACCTCAAGGGTCATAGAACTGTAGGTGGTATGAGAGCATCTATCTACAATGCAATGCCTAAGGAGGGCGTAGAAAAGCTTGTTGAATTTATGACTGAATTTGAAAAGGAGAATACAAAGTAATGGTTAATGTTAATTGTCTGAATAATATTTCTCAGGTTGGTCTTAAGTTATTTACAGATGACTATAATTTAGAAAGTTCTTTTGAAGATGCACAGGCAGTGCTTGTAAGAAGTGCCAAGATGCATGACCTTGAACTTAGTGATAACCTTATTGCTATTGCAAGAGCCGGTGCCGGTGTTAATAATATTCCACTTGATAAGTGTGCTGAGGCAGGTGTTGTAGTATTTAATACACCGGGAGCTAATGCCAATGCTGTTAAGGAACAGGTAATAGCTGCTATGCTTCTTGCTTCAAGAGATATTATCGGTGGTAATAAGTGGGTAGCTGATAATAAGGACGATGCTGATATAGCTAAGTCTACAGAAAAAGCTAAGAAAGCATTTGCCGGACAGGAGATTAAGGGCAAGAAGCTTGGTGTTATAGGACTTGGAGCAATCGGACAGTTAGTTGCCAATGCAGCAATAGCTCTTGGAATGGAAGTATATGGATATGATCCATATCTTTCAGTTAATGCAGCATGGAATCTTTCAAGTAAGGTTCAGCATATTGTAAATGTTGAAGATATTTATAAAGAATGTAATTATATTACAGTTCATGTTCCTGCACTTGACAGTACTAAGGGAATGATTAACAAGGCAGCATTCGATATGATGCAGAATGGAACAGTTATTATCAACTGTGCAAGAGATGTACTTGTTGATGAAGCTGCAATCGGTGAAGCGCTTAAGTCTGGAAGAGTTAAGAAGTATGTAACTGATTTCCCTAATACAACTACAGCAGCTATGGAAGGTGCAATTGTTCTTCCTCATCTTGGAGCTTCAACAGAAGAGGCAGAAGAGAATTGTGCTGAGATGGCTGTTAAGGAATTAAGAAATTTCATCGAGAATGGTAACATTGTTAATTCAGTTAATTATCCTGCCTGTGATATGGGTGTATGTACTTCAACGGGAAGAATTGCTGTCTGCCATAAGAATGTTCCTGCTGTAATAAGCAAGATTACTTCTATATTTGGTGATGCCGGAATTAATATTGAAGAGATGGCTAACAAGTCAAGAGGTGAATATGCATATTCACTTTTTGATGTTGATAAGGCCGTTGATGATAATGTTGTAGAAAAGCTTGCAACTGCTGAAGGTATCATAAAGGTAAGAATAGTTAAATAATTATATAAAATATTAGCGGATATAATTGTGATTATTAATATGGTCACAGTTATATCCTTTTTTTATGCCAGAAAAAAGGGGATTAGTGTGAAAAATAATGCTGATGCAATTATTGTTAAGTTTACATATCGATTGTCTGAGCGTTTCTGAACAAAAATAATTAATTTTTGATAACAGATTAAATATGATATGTATTTACTAAAGATTAGAAATACTATATAATATATCTTAAATATTGCGGTTATAAAAGAATATTTATAATGGTACTGTAATGTATGAGATGTGAAGAGAGGAATGGGATAGTACATGGAAAAAGACAATTTATTAAAAAAGTACGAAAAGATTTCAAAGGAGGCAAGGATCAATAAGCCGGTTATGATATGCTACCTTGTATTAGGACTTTTTATTGGCATAGCTTATATCGGTGAAGTATTTAAGGGTAACAGAAGCCTGTTATATTCAGGTTTTGTGGCTGCGGTTGCAATAATTCCGTCGGTTGTTACTGCTTTAATATATATGAAGGACAAGGGTTCTTTTCTTATTAAGCATATTTCATGTATAGGATTTGCAGTCTTATATTCACTTGTTATGCTTACAACAGATAATCCATTTGTATTTGTGGAAGTTCTTCCAATGATAATAGTTGTGACACTTTATAATGATATAAGATTATCGGTGCTTACTGATTTTGGTGTGCTTGTTTTAAATATTGCACAGGTGGCATTATTTTTTAAAAACGGATTGTATACAATGGAAAATAATACACAGGTTGAAATTCAGATATTGTCAATAATTGTAATATGTGTTTTCTCAGTTTATACCACAATGGTAAGTAATACTAACAGTAAGCTAGAGATTAAAAATATGGAAGAACAGAAGGTTCTTGTTGAGAAGATGTTTGAAAAGACAAGAAATGCAGCCGGACAGATGGCAGCCAATATTGACGATATTAATGACAGAGCTTCACAGTTAAAACAGGCTATGCAGGAAACACAGCAGAACATGAATGAGATTAATATTGGTTCAACTGATACAGCACAGGCCGTCCAGAACCAGCTTGAACAGACAGAAAATATCAAGAAGAGAATTGAAAATGTTGCAGATGGTTCTGGTGCAATTATAGAGAGTATTAAAAATACAAAGAATGCAATTGATGAGGGCAGTGAACATATAGAAAATCTTGTAAAAAAGGTTGATGCAGCAGTCGATTCGGGTGCATTAGTTAATAAGGAATTGTCAGAGCTTGATAAATACATGTCACAGATGAATTCGATAATTGATATAATTAATGAGATAACATCACAGACAAGCCTGCTTGCACTCAACGCAAGTATTGAGGCTGCCAGAGCCGGTGAAGCAGGAAAAGGCTTTGCTGTAGTCGCAACTGAGATATCACATATGGCTGACCAGACACAGAATGCAACTGTTGAGATTACTGGGCTTATCAAGAATGTATCAGATGCAATTGTAAAAGTAATTGATGTCAGTGAGAATATGATTGATATGATAAAGGGTCAGAAGGATGTGACAGGAGCGGCGGCAGATTCGTTCAGAATAATTGATGATAATTCAAAAAATGTATATGTTAATTCAGAAAAGCTGTCAGACTCTGTTAAGGAGCTTGAAGAAGCTAATAAACAGATTATTGAAAGCATATCAACAATATCAGCTATATCTGAAGAAGTGGCAGCACATGTAAATAGAACAAGTGAGACAAGTAATCACAATGTAGAATTGGTGGAAGGGGTTAATAATATAGCAGTAAATCTTGGCAGCCTTGCAGATGAATTGAGAAAAGATACTGAATAATTAAAAATACAGCGTTGGAATTAAATGCGGAAAAGAGGAGAATATGGCAGTTATAAGACCATTTGAATGTGTAAGACCTTGTGAAAGAGTTGCAGACCGTGTGGCTGCATTACCATATGATGTATATAACAGACAGGAAGCGTGTGAAGTAGTCAAAAAAGAACCGCTGTCATTTTTGAAAATAGACAGGGCTGAAACACAATTTGATGAATCAGTTGATACATATGCGCCACAGGTATATCAGAAAGCTAAAGAACTTTTAGAAAAAGCGATTGCAGATGGAACATTTATAACGGATACAGACAGATGCTATTACATATATGAACTTACAATGGACGGAAGATCACAGACAGGAATAGTTGCATGTGCATCTATTGATGATTATCAGAATAATGTAATTAAAAAACATGAGAATACGAGGGCAGATAAAGAACTTGACAGAATTACACATGTTGATACCTGCAGTGCCCAGACAGGACCTATCTTCCTTGCATATAGGGCGAATCAGGTAATTGATAAAGAAGTTGATAGAGTTAAGCAGTCTCCTTCTATATATAATTTTGTCTCAGATGATGGAATAAGACATCAGGTATGGAAGATAGCTGATAAAGCGGCAGTTGAGAATATAAAAAATGCATTTGAAAAAATTGATTCTATATATATTGCTGATGGACATCATAGGGCTGCATCTGCCGTTAAAGTCGGACTGAAGAGAAGAAAGAATAATCCGGATTATACAGGAGAAGAGGAGTTTAATTATTTCCTTTCAGTATTATTTCCAGATGAGCAGCTTATGATACTTCCGTATAACAGGGTTGTTAAAGACCTTAATGGTTATACGAAGGAGCAGTTCATGGAAAAGATTGCACAGAATTTTGATATCACTGAAAGTGATGGACAGGTTATGCCTGATAACAAAGGAACTTTTGGAATGTATATTACTGGAAAATGGTACAGACTGACAGCTAAAAAAGAGATATTGTCAGAGGATCCTGTTGATGGACTCGATGTTGCAATTCTTCAGAATAATTTACTTGAACCTGTTCTTGGAATACATGATCCTAAGACTGACTCAAGAATAGATTTTGTTGGTGGAATAAGAGGACTTGATGAACTTGAAAAGAGATGCAATGAGGATTGTGTACTTGCATTTTCTATGTATCCAACATCAATAAAGGAGCTTTTTGATGTAGCCGATGCAGGAAAACTTATGCCGCCTAAGTCAACATGGTTTGAGCCAAAGTTAAGAAGCGGATTATTTATACATAGATTTTAATTAAGAGTGGCAGAAAAATTGCATGTGCGAATTTTTTCCTGCCTCTTCGCAACAAAGTTGATTAGAAATGGAGAGTAGTGTGAAAAATAAGCTTGATAGCTTATTTTATCACACGGCTATTTGTGCCG
>URAI01000102.1 GCA_900545725.1 uncultured Eubacterium sp. | reverse complement strand
TTTGGCTCGCGATTCCTCCGGCATTAGAAATGCCTGCGGAATGGAGATTAATATGAGAAAATATTTAGCGGAATTTTTAGGTACGTTCATACTTACGTTTACAGCGTGTGGAGCGGCATCATTTACAGGGGGATATCCCGGTTATCTTGGTGTGGTAGGAATAGCACTTATATTTGGACTCGTCGTGACAGCAATGTGCTATTCAATAGGAAATATTTCAGGATGTCATATCAATCCTGCTGTATCACTTGCTATGCTTATATCAGGGAGAATGAATATAATTGATTTTATGGGATATGTAGTAGCACAGATGTTAGGCGGTGTCGCAGCAGGCTTTGCCATGCTTGGAATATCAGTCTCTTTAAGTTCTGACACCATCGACCAGTATAAGACCTATGGTTATGACCTTGTCGGGCTTGGAACTAATGGATACGGTTCACAGTCAGCCTTTTTAAAGATAAATACATGGGGTGCATTTCTTGTAGAACTTATATTGACATTTATATTTGTAATTACAGTACTTGGAGTTACAGCAAAGAAAGAGTATAAAAATATTGCAGGCGTAGTAATAGGAATGTCACTTGCGGCAGTTCATTTATTTGGAATAACACTAACAGGAACGGGTGTCAATCCGGCGAGAAGCTTTGGCCCTGCGTTGGCAAAGGCAGTTGCAGGAGACATAACCCCTCTTTCACAGGTATGGCTTTTTATAGTGGCTCCCCTTGCAGGGGGAGTGCTTGCGGCATTAGTATATATGCTTCTTACATATGATAAAAAATCAAAAAGTAAGAGCACAACAGAAAATTCCCAGACAGAAGAAGTGGAAATAAAGACAACAGATAAGACACAGGCAGAAGAATCCGGTGAACAGATAGATATAAAAGAAGCATCACAGGATTCTAGAGCTCCGGTAGAAACCGTGGAGTTAAAAGAAATAGATTAAGATAGAAATTGCAGCAGACAGACCGTGGATAATATGTGATATGTGCACACCTATGGTAAAAGCTAATCTGTCAGTGATTGACGGCAGCTTTATAGGGTATGCATCTGTACATTATATTATCCACGGTTTTTTATTACATCTTAAGTATATTAATAGTATAAAAAGTATTGACAAGACAATAGTATAGTGATAATATACTAAATGGATACAACATATATTATTAATAACCCATTTCTTTAGCTTTCTGAAGAAGGTATTTGTATCTTTTCTGTTCAGAATTGACCTGATATATATAACAGTCAATCAGATCAGGGTCTGTGGCATTGTCGAAGTTGGAATAAGCTGCGGCAAGAGCTTTTTTAGTCATATTAATTTCCTGTATAAGATACTGATATCTTATATTCGTATCGTTGTTATGACAGCTTTCTTTCTTTTTTAACAGATTAAGGTTGCTCATGCAATTCTCCATTTCCGGGCAAATTCCCATTAATATTTAATACGTTTTATATCTTACAGATTATTGTTACTTTAAGTATAGTCGGATAATGGTAATTTTATACAGAAACAATAAAAATAAATGGAGGTATTAATGAATATTGAAAAAATAATATTTTTATGTGAGGTATTAATTGCAGTTACAGCAACTTTAACAGCAGTAATACTGGATTTTAAAAGCTATAAGATTAACAATGCACTTTCAATAACAGTTCTTATATCCGGTGTAATCCTTATAGTTATAAGGCTTATCATAGGTTATGATGTTACAGATTATATGCTGGGAGCAGGCATTTCGTTTGTAATAACCTTTGGACTGTTTCTGGTAAGGGGAATTGGAGCGGGAGATGCCAAGCTGTTAAGTGCTATAGGATGTGTAATCGGATATAAGCTGATAATACGGGTTATTATAATATCACTTGTGGCAGGCACGTTTATAGGAGCAGGGGGAATTTTAATAAGGTATCTGTTTAAGAGAAAACAGCAGATGTTACAGCAAAATGTATATGTGGATAAATATAATATAAGGCTTCATATATTTCATTTTAGTCCGGCTATACTTATGGCAGAGCTGATATCATTTGCTTTTGTATAAGAGAATGGAGGGTTTATGGAAAATATCTGTATAATATATGACAACGATGAGGTATATGCAAAAAGACTTATGGGAATGTTATCGGAAGATGTGAGATTACAACTGGCAATATGGATATTTACTGACAGGGAAAGACTGATAGAGTGCATACAGGTTCATGCTGATAATGTAGGATTAATTATTGCCGGTGAAAATATCTATAATGACATAATAAGAGATTATTATGGGGGAAAGGTTATACTTCTTTTGGAGGAAGGAATATCACAGAAGTATATATCGCCGGATGAAAATGTCTGTGGCGTGTATAAGTACCAGTCATATGATGAAATTGCAAGAAAGATAATAATATGTCTTGGTGTTAAAGACGTAAATATTAATACCAGTAATTCGAGAATAATAGGAGTATATTCACTTGATGCAGCAGAGTCTAAGACATTATTTTCACTTAATATGGCAAAAGTATATTCAGAGACAAAAAGGGTGCTTTATATCAACCTTGAAGAGTTTTCAGGACTTGGACAGCTATTGTCAGATACAGGGAATATGACACTGTCGGATGCGCTATATTATTACAGGCAGAACCGGGAACAGATTGATGAGCGGATTCTTGCCGGTATAAGCTCGGTAAATGGAGTTGATTATATACCACCTGTATTAAGTGCTGAGGATATAGCATATGTTGATACAGGACAGATAATGGAATTTGTGCAGAAGCTCTCAAAAGCAGGACGTTATGAGGTCGTGGTGCTTGATATATCGCAGGGTGTAAAGCAGCAATGGAGAATGATATGCGAATGTAATGACATATATATGCCGGTATATGCAGGATATCTGTCAGACAGACGGATGAGGGATTTTGAAATTTATTTTATAGAATCAGGAATGGAAAATGTATTAAATTCTATTAAGAGGGTTGAACTTCCGGGAAGGGCTGAAAGGTTAAATGAAGATTTTTGGAGAACAGATAACACAGAGCCAATGTATGGATTTGTTAAAAGGCTTATCACAGAAAAGAAAGACAGAAGAGCAGGCTGAAGCGATAATAAATAATGGCAATGCAAAGAAAAATGCTGTATATAACATGTTGTCAGACTGTGACAATACATATCATAATGAAAATATGAATACAAGAGAATCAGAATTTAATAATCCTGATGCGGATAAGACAGAACATATAAGAAATATGGTATACAGAAGTATTGATGATAATAATGAGTGTGACGATTATAGTCTTTTAAAGGTCATTGATAAATGTATATCAGAGTATAATAATGGCTCTATTATATCTATTGAAGAGAGGGAACGACTGCTTTATGACATATTTAATTCCATAAGAAAAATGGGGATATTACAGGAGCTGCTAGATGATGATACCATAACTGAGATTATGGTAAATGGTTCTGAAAATATATTTATTGAACAAAACGGACATTTAAAAAAATGGGATAAGCAATTTAAAGATAAAGACGGGTTAGATCATATTGCAAGAAAGATTGCGGCTTTGTCTGACAGGATAGTTAATGAATCTGTACCTATAGCAGATACACGACTTAAAGATGGTTCGAGAGTTAATATTGTACTGCCTCCCATAGCATTAGATGGTCCTGTAATAACAATAAGAAAATTCTATGACAGACCTCTTACAATAGAAAGACTTATAAAGCTCGGGTCTGTTACAAAAGAAGCAGCCGAATTTTTACAAAAGGCAGTAAAAGCAAGATATAACATATTTATAAGTGGTGGAACCGGTTCCGGCAAAACAACATTTCTTAATGCATTATCTAATTATATTCCAAGTGATGAAAGGGTAATTACAATTGAAGATTCAGCAGAATTACAGATAAAAAACGTAAGCAATCTAGTAAGGCTTGAGGCAAGGAATGCCAATGTAGAAGGGAAAAATGAGATTACGATAAGAGATCTTATTAAATCAAGCCTTAGAATGAGACCCGATAGAATTATTGTCGGAGAGGTAAGAGGAGCAGAGGCAATAGATATGTTACAGGCTATGAACACAGGACATTCGGGAAGTCTTTCAACAGGGCACAGTAACAGTGCAAAGGATATGCTTACAAGAATTGAGACAATGGTTATTATGGGTATGGATATTCCGGTTATAGCAGTTAAACAACAGATAGAATCTGCCATTGATATTGTTGTACATCTGTCCAGGATGAGAGATAAGACAAGAAAGGTAGTTGAGATATCCGAGGTGGCAGGAATAGAAGACGGACAGATATGTCTTAACACGTTATATGCATTTGAAGAGGATGATGAAGATGAAAATGGAAAGGTTATGGGAAGTCTTAAAAGAAGCGGCAATGCACTTATCAGGGATTATAAGATGCGTTCTGCCGGGATTAGGGAATGGTAATAACACTTTAAAAAAACACGCTGAAAAAAATATAACAGATAAGCCTTTAAAGACAGCGGATCTATATAGTGCAGATATGTCTGATATTTTACAGGCAGCTATAATTGGAGCTGGCTTTACAATGATAACGGCATATCTTTTTTACGAGAATTTTCTTGCATTAATACTTCTTAGCCCACTTGGAATATTGTGTGCAAAAAGACAGTTAAGTGCTATAAGGCAGAGAAAGGTTTATGAATTAAGAACACAGTTTAAAGATGCGATGATGGCGGTATCATTTTCATTAAATGTAGGTTATTCTCTTGAAAATTCATTTAGCGAAGCACTGCATGAGTTAAGGACACTTTATTCTTCTGACAGCATGATTGTTAAAGAATTTTCTATTATCGTCAACCGCATAGGGAGAAATGAAAAGCTTGAAAACGTATTGTATGATTTTGCACAAAAGAGTGAAATTGATGATATCAGATACTTTGCAGAAGTATTTAAGTATGCAAGGACAAGTGGAGGAGATATGATATCCATAATAAAAAATACTGTCAGAACAATTTCAGAAAAGATAGAAACAGAAAATGAAATACAGGTAGTTATTAGTGCAAAGAAAATGGAACAAAAGATAATGAGTGTAGTCCCGTTTATAATTATAGGATATTTAAAGCTGACCTCGGCAGATTTTATCGCAAAGCTGTATAACAATATTGCAGGAGTTTTAGTAATGTCGGTATGCCTTATTTTATATATTGCTGCTGTAGGGCTTTCAAAAAAAATTGTTGATATTTCCATATAAAATGGGAAACCAATGGTGTGATATATATGAATATAAAAAAGTTATACCGGGACATTGAAAGGAGGTGAAAAAGATGTGCAGACAAAAAGAAAAGCTGCCGTAGTGATTGTGGCAGCATTAGTATTTACATGTATTCTTGCGGTAAATTATAAAAGGGAAGATACAATAGATTCAGGTATAATAACACGCCCTGATTATCAGTCAGATACACAAAATATCAAGCTTGACGTATATGCACAAGACCTAGATAAGCCTGTGGAAGTTGAGTTGGAAGTTACACCACGTAAGTATACACAAAAAGAAGCTGTGAAAGCATTTGAAGAGCTTACAGATATGCTTCCTGATATTATTCTTGGGTGTAATAAAAGTCTTGATAATGTTTGTTACAAGCTCAATCTTAATGATTCTGTGGAAGGCTTTGATGTACAGCTTCAATGGTTTTCAAGTGATTACAGCCTGATAGATTATGACGGCAGTGTATATATACAAGGTCTTTCAAAAGATGAGAAAAGACCTGTGACACTTACGGTTAAAATGACATCATCAGATTATGAAGCGGAAAGCACGATGGAGATTTTTGTATGTAACAGTGGTCTTAGTGAAGAAGAGAAAATAAAAAATGCTGTTACGCAAAGTATCATTAATGCAGAGAAATCGCAGGTTAATAATGAGAATATAGAACTTCCAACAGATATAGACGGAAAAAATATCACGTATTCTTATAAAAATACCAGGACACCTCCAATTGTCGGAGTAGTGTTTGGAATGGTAGCTGTAGCAGCTGTTTTATTAAGCGGCAGAGAGCAGAAGATGAAAGCGGCAGCAATAAGAAACAGACAGTTACGGTATGATTATTCAGAGATGGTATCTAAGCTTACTCTGCTCGTAGGAGCAGGAATGACAATCCGGGGAGCATGGATAAGAATGACAAAGGATTATTTATCCGGCATTACATCAGAGGGAAAGGAAAAGAAGACAGCATATGATGAGATGGCCGTATCGGCAATGCAGCTTGACAATGGTGTTCCGGAAGCTGTTGTGTATGAGAATTTTGCAAGAAGATGTAATACGAAAGAATATTTAAAGCTTGGAATGTTACTTGAACAAAACATAAGGAAAGGCTCGGCTGATCTTTTAGGATTATTAGAGCAGGAGACATATATGGCATTTGAAGAGCATAAGGAGATGGCAAGAAAAAAGGGAGAAGAAGCGGGAACAAAGCTTCTTATACCGATGATAATAATGCTTGTTATTGTAATGGTTATAGTTATGGCTCCGGCTATGATGTCATTTGGATTATAACATGCACAAAGCATGAGGACAGGAGAGATTATGGTAAAAAATATTAAAAATTATTTGAGAAAAAGAGTTGGTGAATATGTAGTAAATGAAGATGGAATGGGTGTTGTAGAGGTGGTTTTAATTATAATTGGAATATTAACCCCCTATTATGGGGTGAGTATAAAGTGTATAACGTAAGAATATGTGTATAAATCAAACTCAATATACAGTGAAAGGTGGAAAATGTGTATGAGGTCAAAGGAAAAAATAGCAGAAGAGATTGTGTTGATTAGATATTATAATGTACTGTTTTATTTATTTTTTAAGACAGGGATGGATGATTTTAAGAGACAATGCTTGATAAAGAAAATTGATGACGGGGAGTCCATGAGGATGAAACAAATACAAGACTGGTGTCATTGCCATCAGATTCCATTTAAGACCAAATTTACTTATAGAAAAGATTTTTCTTTCAGGGTTAATTTATGGAATTTGTATTCATATTGTAGGTTTAAGATTGAGCGACAGTAAACTGGATTATGTAGCATAAGAGTGTATAGCGTGTCTGTTGTCTGATTTTTGCCATATATAAGTACAGGATACACAAAGAATAGAAAAGAATGTGTATTCAGTTAGATAAGAAAAAAGAACTGGTTTATATTCGATAAGAACGATATAGACTAGTTCTTTTTTAAGAGATTATTATATACACAGGGAGTAGGTGAATGTCGAGTTACAGCAGACCATCAAAGAATGCATTGATATCTGTATGAAAGATCTTTGCCAGAGCGACTAACTCAGACACTTTGATGTTCATGCGGTTTGTTTCCAGTTTGGCATAAGTGCTTTTGGATATGACAATACCCATGAGATTCAATTTTGCAATGATCTGGTCTTGCGTTAGATTATTTTTGTATCTAAGAGATTGAATATTTTTACCGATATCCATATCTGGTCTGATTTTCTGCATAATACGTTCTCCTTAAAAAATAAAAGTTTCGTTATTTGGAAACATATATATTGATTCTAATGAGTTAAAAATTTATAATGTTTCGTAATAAAGAATTATTTCTGAAAGGGGACAATCTATGACCGAAAGTGAGAAAGAAAAAAAGATTTTCTTGAGTTACTGTGGCAGCAGGGATCAGGAGTTATTGATGGGCAGAAAAAAGATGACATTGGGGGATATGGAGAGATTTTCATTTTTAACAGAATTCTTTGGCTTGGAAAGTTATGGAATAAATCTATGGAAAGAGTTTGGCGATGATGTGGAAGAACCATTGGATGCGCTGATCAAGTTATTAGATGAATGGGAATATGAAAACGATACGTGGATCGATGATGATGGAAGATTAGAAAGATGGCTGGTTGAATTTCAAAAGCATGCGCCAACGAAAGAGAAAAGAGAGAAGCTCCGAAAAATGATTGATTTAAAATATAAGAAGAGAGGATTACCATATCCAACAGAGGCAGACTTCGATTAAGGGGTCTGCTTTTCTTTCGCTATTTTT
>URAI01000101.1 GCA_900545725.1 uncultured Eubacterium sp. | reverse complement strand
CGATAGTGGTTATAGCAGGTGGTATTATGTTATATGTAAAAAATTTTATAAAAAATAAAAGACAGGTATAAGCTTATATCTTAAATGTTTTATACTTAAATAGATAGTGTCAAATGACATATGAAAAAAGACATTTTTGTACATTTTAAGAGGAAAAAATATATGAATACAATTAATGGAATAACAAGTGTAATTGATGCGGTCAGTATACTGGGATTTCTGACATTAAAGCTTGGAAAAAAGAATATTAATGCAGTATATGTATTTATGATATTTTCGCTTGAAGTGATGTTTTCATATTTTCTTGAGGATAACTTTGCAGTGCAGATGGCACTGATAATATTTTTAAATATGTGTTACTGCATGTCATGTCTAAAAGGACATATTATAGACAGGTTTGCCTGGAGCGTTATTGCTTATGTACCTTATGTTATAAGTACATCAATTGTAATGCTGGTGTTGTCATATACAACAGGAGAAAGTATTGATACATTAATTAACAGGGATATTATTTCTTTTATTATGATAATCATAATAACTAGGACACTTTGTTATCTTTCTTATTTCATAATGCTAAAAAAAGAATTTAACAAAATGAGATTAGGGAATTTTGAAATATGTATTATAATAGCACTTTTTCTTATATCAATATTTCTTATGTGTGAATTAACACAGGAATCCTTGGCACTTAAAGCAGCAGGCGATGAACAGACAGGACTTTTATTAATTGGAATATCTATTATAGGTATATTGGCTGGTGTAATTATTTTATGCATAAGGATTCATATAATTAATAACAGACTCACAGAGACCAGACAGATAGTAACGAAGCTTAACAGCCAGAAGGAATTATTCAAACAGGTAAGTAAAAAGCAGGAAGAGATTAATATTCAAAGACATGACATAAAACATATGATTAATATATGGATGGATATGTTAAGAAATAATAAAATATCAGAGCTGGAAGATGAGTTTGGCAGATATGTATATAAATTAGATTCGCAAAAGTCAGTTATATGCTATATAAAAGGGAATGATATAATCAATTATGTAATATGTGATAAGTTAAGAAGATGCAAGAAGAATAACATAAAATATAATACCGAAATAACAACTGACTTTATGGCGGACAGAGAGATGGATATATCAATAATATTATCAAACCTTCTCGACAATGCAATTGAAAGCTCCTTAAAGCAGGAGCCGGTGAACAGATTCATTGATATACAGATGTTTAAAAGAATGGGTATGAATAATATAATTATAAGAAATTATATAGGCACGTCGGTACTTAGGAATAATCCACAGCTTAATACAACTAATAAGGACGATACCGGTCATGGCTATGGAATAAAGAGCATTAAAAAGCTTGTAGAAAAATACAATGGCGATATTAATATAACTGAGGAAAATAATTATTTTGTAGTCCATATAATGGGAGTGTAAGTCGGAAATGGAGATAGTATGCTTAAAATTGCTATATGTGATGACGATTTGAATGACTTAAAGATGACTGATGAATTTTTTAAGTCATATGATAAGAATATAGAAACATCACTTTTCACTAATGGAAATGACCTCTTAGAGATGGTAAAACAACAGGAATATGACATAATATGTCTGGACATAGATATGCCTGTGGTAAGCGGCTTTGATACTGCCGGTGAATTATATGATATAAAATATGGAGATAATCTGATATTTGTAAGTAATATGGAAAGTGCAGTATTTCAGGCATTGGAATTCAGACCTTTCCGTTTTGTAAGAAAGGGACATCTGGATACAGACTTAAAGTCAGCACTTGATGCATGGATTAAGACATATGGCAATAATGAACGTATACAGGCACTTGATGAGGATGACTGTGAGGTGGCATTAAAAATATCAGATATTGTATATATTGAGATAAAGGGTCACTATCTTAATATATGTACCAGAGATAATATATATCATAAGAGAGGAAAGATATCTGATTATGAATATCTTGTGGAACAGGGTTCTTTTTTAAAAATACATGGCTCATATATGTGCAATATAAAATATATTAAAAACATTATAAAAGACAGATGTATTATGTATAATGATGAAGAATTAAAGATTGGACAGAAGAGAGTGGCAGAGTGTAAAAAGAATTTTATGAAATATATATCAAGAAGATAAAATATAGATTAAAAAGATAATTTTTAAATTGAATATGTTAAAAAATAAGACATTAGCTGTAATTGAAGTTAATGGTCGTGGATACCTGCGTACCATTTGCTTTAAGGATAGCTGGTGTCTTTTTTATTTTATAGATGCTTAATAATGTAAATAAAAGTGTCATAAATAATAAAAAATGTAATTTGTGCCAGATTCATGTAAGATATGCCAGAATCACAAAAAACGTATCCAAAGATTATATAATATGTAAAAAGTGAGTTACATAATTAGTAAGGCACTTTTTATATAGGACTTTTATAAAAGTACAGTTGGAATATGGGGGTGAGGATTATATGAGAAAAAAGTATGTTACATTTATAATTTCAATAATATTCGGAATATGTTTAGTTATAACAGGTATAAGCATATGGAATAAATATTTTATAAGAAATGATTATAATGAAAATCCGCCGGAGGTGACACAGGAGGAAAAAACGAAATATTCAGATGAGTATGGATACTGTACTGTGGCATATTTAAATGAAAAAACAAATATTGATAAAAAAATGGGAGTGTCTGAGAATAGCGATTATCGGCACTTTAGGGTAAAAATGATAGATTATAGTATTTCAAGAGAAGCTCCTATTGAAACAGATAAAATGGGAGACGATGAATATTTTTTTATTGAAAAAAAGGAATATGATTATCTTGATGAAAATTATACATTTAAAAGTGATTATAAATATGTTACCGCAAAATTTGAAATAGAAAATACCAGAGAAAATAAAGGTGATGACATAATAAATAGTTTTCCTTTTGCTGAGAGTATATACATGATTTCGGATAATCATATATCAAGGGGAAGGGCAGCAGAATGTAGTGCAAGAATTAATTCAAAAGGAGCATCGTGTTTTAATGACAATATGTGTATTATAAAACCGGGACAAACTGAAACGTTTACAATATCTTTTATTGTTAGTGATAAGTATAATAGCAATAAGCTGGCAATCAGACTTTGTGATAAAAAAAGTAAAATTGGTGACAGCTATTTTATGTTATTTGACGAGGAATAGAAAAAGAAAAATTTTGAAAACGTAACATTTTTATTACAACAACTAGGATGTAGTTACGGAGGTATATATGCGAAAGAGCTATTTTACATTTATAATAATGATAATATTCGGAATATGTCTGGTTATAACAGGTATAAGCATATGGAATAAATATTTTATAATAAGTGATTATAATGAAAATCCACCGGAGGTAACACAGGAGGAAGTAAAGTATTCGGATGAAAATGGTTATTGTAAGACTGCATATAAAAATGAAGATACATATATTGATAAGGATTTAGGTAAGACAGGAGATATTGGACAGATTAATTTCAGAGTCAAGATGCTGGATTATAATATCTCAAGAAGCCTTCCATATTATGAAAACAAAATAATAGACAGTGATTATACATATTCAGATAGAGAGAGAGCATGCCTTGATGATGATTATACATTTATAAGTGATTATGTGTATGTCACAATAAAATTTGAAATAGAAAATACACGGGAAGATACAGGCAATGATATTTTAAATCAATTTCCCTTTAATATAAAATTATTTGCGATACAGGACAATTATATACCTAAAGAAAAAATTGCAGAAGTCAAAGTGAATTTCAATTCAAAAAATGAATATGTATTGTATAAAGCTCAAAGAACACTTAAAAAAGGAGAAATTGTAAATTATACAATGCAATATGTAATAAGTGATAAATATGAAAATGAAAAGCTTGCAATCAGACTTTGTGATAAAAATGGTAAATATGGTGACAGCTATTTTATGTTATTTGATGAGGAATAGAAGCTGCCAGAATGGAGATTACTATGAAAAATACTACTTTAAATAAGACCAATATGAAAAAATTATTAAAAATAGAATTTGAACGTGTTTTTATGGATAAAAAATTATACATATCAATGCTGATTGCCTTTATCATAATGGGATTTGGAATATATAAAGAAATATTTGGTTATGCTTTAAAGCTTAATATGTCAACTATGGATAAGATTAATGGAGTCAGGATGTATCCTAATTTATTTGAAGAATGGTTTGGATGGCAGACTGGTCTTTATGGACAGATATATTATTTTGTAATGCCGATTATAATATCATTTCCATATACTGCCACACATTATACTGATATGAAAAATAAATACATATATCAGCTTATTACAAGAAATAATAGGAAGAATTACTATTTTGCAAAATATATAACACAGTTTGTTACAGGAGGAAGCATTGCTGTTATTCCTAACATTGTATCATTTATAATATGTGCGATGTATCTGCCATTTATTATGCCTCAAAGTTCAAGCGGTCAATTTGCTATAGCAACTAAAGCCTGTGTATTCGGTGATTTGTTATACAGCCATCCGTTTATATTATTTTTTGTTTTAATGATTATACAGTTTATATTATATGGTATGGTTAATTGTATAGCATGTATTTTTTCAGATATTCTTGATAATGCATTTATAGTTGTTATATCTCCGTTTATAGTAAGTTTTATTGAAAATGTTATATCAGGAAGCGGAATAATAAAATATAGTATTTTGTCTGATAATAACGTATTCATGTTACAGTTTCAAAGATTATCATCAATGCTTCTTATATATATAGTACTTCTGACATTAATATGCACTTCATTTATTATAAAATGCAGGAGGGAGGATGTTTTATAATGGCAAAAAGAATAAGGATTATATTGATATTATTAAGTATGTGTATTATAGGACTGGTTATATTTAAGATTGTACGTGTCAATGCACAATTTAAAGATATAAAGCAGATTACTGTATATGATAAAGCACAGGAAATAGAGTTGGACGGATATACATATAATACGCAGAAGCTTAAATTATATACGCCGGATGAATTTATTGAGTGGTCGGGGATAGATAAGGACTATTTTGATGATATGGTTAATAAGCCGGTAGCAATTGCTGTAGTTACACTTGAATGTACTTATACAGATAAAAGTATAATGAGCATCGCAAATTCGGTAACATTGCAGTCAGAAGCACTTGGACAGGGAGCTGATTACTATTTAACAACAGGGCTTAATAAGGAACTTATAAAAAAACGCAGTGGGGAGCATGAAAGCTTTCATCTTATATATACATTACCTGCAACTATGTTAAACAGCAATGATTTTTCATATGCGAAAGACCTTAAGTATGAACTGGTTTTAAGAAAATGTCCGGTAATAAAGGTTAAAATTTATGAATAACAGGATGATGTTTGGATTGTAAATTTAAGAATGAAAGGAGTGTGAAAAAATATTAATATGAAGACATTTTACAGATTGAAAAGAAAATATGTTAATTATAACAGTATTATATGGCTGTTAATTGTTACTGTGGTGATAGTTTTATCGGCGGCTCTGCTTACGAGATTAAACAGGGGCGAAGCATTTACCAATGTCTGTATATATGACTCAATTATATTTTTTATAAAGGCCTTTGGTTCAATGACAGGAATTATGGTTATATGGAATATTGCGGTTATAAAGAAAGATAAAAATCCTATGATAGCGGTAAAGAATGTAAGCAGGAAAAAAATATGGTACAGGCAATGTCAGGATGTTCTTATATTTGCAGCAGTTATGTCATTACTGATACATGTATTGCTGCGTTTATTTATATTGTGTAAGTATGGCAATGATTATAACTGGGATGATAGTTATTCTTTGTATATAAATTATTGCAATAGTAA
This sequence comes from uncultured Eubacterium sp., assembly GCA_900545725.1. Classification (GTDB taxonomy): domain Bacteria; phylum Bacillota; class Clostridia; order Lachnospirales; family Lachnospiraceae; genus Lachnospira. The sequence goes on along the minus strand of URAI01000101.1, from coordinate 2,107 downwards.
CAGGTATAAAATTACAAATCCTGCATTTACAAAGACTGGAATAGCAATTTTATCATATATTTTTACGTTGGAGTCACTCTATATTATTTTGATACTATTCATGGTTATCGACAGACTCCTTGAAAGGACATCAGTAATAATTACTGTAATATATATTATTGCACAGTTTGAGATTAATTTATTAGGATTTATAACACCAAAGATGTATCTGTTTATATACCCTGACAGGGCATTGGTATATATGGGAAAATGTATATTTATAGCCATATTATTAATTTTTGTTGGAAGCTTTGCAGCTGATTGGGAAGAATATATAAAGAAAAAATAATGACTGTGCAGATTTTTCTTAGCCTATTCGCAACAAAAGTTGTTCAGAAATGTGAATTAGTGTGAATAATAGGATCTATATTCGGAAATGGAGAGAATATGTATATTGAATTAAGAAATGTATCAAAAAAAATTAAAAATGTTACAATACTGGATAATGTTAATTTAAGATTTGAGGGTGGCAAGGTATATGGTTTAAAGGGAAAAAATGGAAGTGGCAAGACTATGCTTATGAGAGCTATAAGTGGTCTTATAAGAGTTAATGGAGAGGTGGACATTAATGGAGAAGTGCTTGGAAGTAAAGTATCATTTCCACCGAGTATCGGTATATTAATTGAAAATCCGGCATTTATATCCAATTATACCGGTTTTAAGAATCTTAAAGTGCTTGCGTCAATACAAAACAGGATAGGGGACGATGAAATAAGGCATGCTCTTGAGATTACAGGCTTAGATTCACATGATAAGAGGACATTCAGAAAATATTCACTTGGAATGAAGCAGAAGCTTGGTATTGCTGCAGCAATAATGGAAAAGCCTGATATTGTAATTCTTGATGAACCAATTAATGCACTTGATGAGGCTGGGGCTAATCAGGTGAGGGAAATTCTAAAAGAACTAAAAGCTAATGGCTCAATAATAATAATTGCCTGTCATGATAAGGAAGAGCTGGAATTTCTATCTGATGAGATTATTGAAATAAACGATGGAAGAATTATAAGTGGTACAGGTGAGTGATTTAGCAGGAATATGTTATTTATTTCTACTACTAAACAAATAGCTATTGATGGCAGGCGATAGTCGTGATCTGTTTCTTTGCAACAAATGTTGTTAGGAAATATAAAAAACAGGTAGTGAAGCAGCTGGAAGTCTTTTTGGAATAGTGGTTGTTATAAAAGACCGGCAGAATGGGGGATATTATGATAAGACAAGATGTGCTGAGGGGAATAAAGGAATCACGCTACAGATATGCTATATGTGTAATACTTATATTTATACTGATTATTATGAACAATAATTCTATGAGAAGTGTATTACGGGATATAGATAGTAATGCTCTTGGAATGATGGATAATATTATGTATATGCTGAAAGGAATGTCTGTATATATTGAGGGAAAAGGAAGAGATTTTAAGCTTCCTGTATGCTGGATGACAGTACAGTTTGCATGTTCTGTTGTTGTATTTAATTACATAAAAACAGATATCAGAGGAATAGGAACAGGAATAATTATAAGAATGAGAAGTAAGAAGAAATGGTGGCTGTGCAAATGTATATGGAATGTATGTTCTGTTGCACTATTGTATATATTGTTGTATGCAGGCTGTTTTATTGTTTCATTGATGTATAATGAAACGATGGGATTTAACAGGAGGATATTTTTAAAGCTTAATGGCGTAGCTTATGATAGTGTGGATATTAAAAGTGTAATACTGTTCTTAATATTTATGCCAATGCTTACATCAATTGCTCTTTCATTATTACAGATGTGTATGAGTATAGTTATATCACCGGTAATATCTTTAATGTCAATTATGGTAATTGATATATTATCCTGCTATTTTACAACTCCGTTTCTTGCGGGTAATTATTCAATGCTTCTTCGTAGTGCTATATATAAGGCGGATGGAATATCTTTAAGTACTGCGTTGGCAGGAAATATTATAATAATAGCTGTGGCGGTAGTGTTGGGAATGTTATTATTTGATAGAAGCGACCTGACAATTTAATTGTGATTTGTTGAAATGGGGGTGTAGAGACGGGCAGGCTGTGGCTGATA
>URAI01000100.1 GCA_900545725.1 uncultured Eubacterium sp. | reverse complement strand
ACCAATACCAATACCAATACCAATACCAATACCAATACCAATACCAATACCAATACCAATACCAATAAAATGTTACCCGTATACGACGGCTTCTTTCAAGTGGCAATTCCGGCTATTCATGCATTTTTAGAAAAAAACATCCATGATGGCATATTTTTTATTGATGAGCTTGGTTATCTTGAAACAAGCTGTAAAGATTTTCAAAATGCGGTATTTATGCTTTTAGATAAATCAAGGGTAGTTGCAGCTGTAAGAAAACAGCATACTGATTTTCTTGATATAATAACACAGCGTAAAGATATTTTATTAATTGATATTGATGATTTCATGGCTGATATTGCTTGTATTATCATGGCTTCCGGTACATCTAAAAGATTTGGTTCTAATAAACTTCTTGAAACAATGCCTTTTAAAAATAATATTACTTTGATTGAAAATGCCATTAACATAAGCAGTTATGCACCATTTTGTAAACGCATTGTTGTAACTGTCCACAAACAAATTGCCGCTTTGTGCAAAACTTTATCAGTACCATGCATATTACATGATATGCCCGACCGCAATGATTCAATAAGAATTGGAGTAGAAAATATAAAAAAGCTATATGTCAATGATAAAATAAATACACGTCTGCCATCAGGAATAATATTTCTGCCTTCCGACCAGCCTCTTATTTCTCCAATGAGCATGCAGCTTATGTGCCTTGCATTTTCATATTATAAAGATAAAATATGCAGATTATCATATAACAATACAGGTGGTTCTCCAGTTATATTTCCTTCAATTTATTTTGATGAATTAATGCGGCTTCCCGAAAAAAAAGGCGGCGGTTATATTATCAAAAAAAATTCCGGACAGGTTATACTTGTTCCTGCCCGGAATGAAATTGAAATGTATGATATTGATACTAAAGAAGATTTAGTAAAATTTAAACAAGTCACACCTTATTAAATTACGCTTTATCTTTAGGTAGAATTATATTCAGTATTATAGCCATCAATGCAGCCGGAACAATACCTGAACCACCAAATATAAGACTTACAAATTCAGGTGTATGTGCAAGAATTGCTGAATTAGCGCCTATTCCATAACCTACTCCAAGTGCAACCGATACTATTGTAAGATTTCTAGGAGTTAAAGCTTCTCTTGTTATAAGCTGGATACCACTTACAATAATAGATGAAAACATCATAACGGCTGCTCCGCCAAGAACTGACTGTGGCATAATTGAGATAATGGCTCCAAGCTTTGGAAAAAGTCCACACAGTATAAGAAATACTGCACCGGCTGCCAAAGCTATCCTGTTTACAACCTTTGTCATTGCCACAAGTCCTACGTTCTGACTGAAAGAAGTATTAGGTAATACACCAAATAAGGCTGCAAGTGACGAACCGATACCATCACACATTACACCACCTGACAACTCCTTCGCTGTAGCTTCCCTGTCCATTCCGCCTTCTATAACGCCAGATATATCACCAACTGTCTCCACCGCTGTTACAATAAACATAACAAGCACCGGGGCAATGGCCCGCATATCAAATACCGGCTTTATAGGAAGAAATTCAGGAATATCAAACCATGCAGCCGATGCGACCTTATTCCAGTTTAATACCCATGACTTTGTATATTCAACACCATCTGCCGTAACAGCAGTATGTGGAAGTACAAATCCCATTATAAATGCTGCAATATAACCAACAATAATACCAATAAGTATTGATGATGAACTTAAATAACCATTTGTCCAATGCTTAAAAAATAATATTACAACAAGAACTAAAAATGCCAGAAACAGATTTTCCAATGAACCGAAATCCTTAGCACTGCTGCCACCGCCAAATGAACTTATACCTACTGATATAAGTGAAAGTCCTATTGATAATACTACTGTTCCTGTAACAACGGCTGGAAAGAATTTTCTCAATGGCTTTAAAAATGCCCCCAGCACTGTCTCAAACAGACCGCCTATAATGGATGCTCCCATTAAAGCCCCATATCCTATTATTCCGCCACCCATAACTTTGGCAACGCTTCCAAATACACCGATAAATCCTGAGCTTGTTCCCATTATAATAGGAACCTTGCCACCAACAGGTCCGATAGCAAACAGCTGAATTAAAGTAACAATACCTGCAATAATCATTGCATTCTGGAGAAGTGATATCTGAACTGCTTCATATTCACTTCCGGCACCAATGCCGCATGCTCCGGTAATTATAAGCAACGGTGTAAGATTGCCGACAAACATTGCCATTACATGCTGAAGTCCAAGCGGTATAGCCTGCTTTAAAGAAAGCTTACCGTCGAACTTATATGCCTCTTTTGAAAGTTCGATTTTCTTCATATATCCTCCATATATCCTTATGTATATTTACAGATATATATTATCATTTATCAACAATAAAAAATCAAGTAAAAAAGATAATTTATAAGATTTTCTTATTATGATAATCACATAATTTATTCAATATTTTTAAGTGCCTGCTCCATAGGAACATTTTTAATTCTCTTAAAATCAAATATTGTAACTATAAGATAACCAATTAATACAAATAAAAACATTTTCACATAACCTGCCGGTGTAACTTTAAATTCGAACCATCCACTGTATGTCTGTAACATTACCCTCCATACATAACTCATAACAGCAGAACCTAATATAACACTTAAAATATCTGATATCACAACAATTATTGAAGTTGATATAAGATACAGTCCTGCAATCTCATTATTATCATAACCTAATATCTTTACCATTGATATAGCTGTCTCATTTTTTTCTATTATAAGCTTAGTCAGAAGATATATAAGCACTGCAGATAACAGTATACATAACACCTGAAAATATTCCATATATGACCCCATTGAATGGTCAAGCTGATCCGCCATTTTTGTAATATCACGTATTGTAACTGTCGTCGCAATATTACGTTCAGGTATATCATCTATTTTAGTATCTGTAAGAAAACCGCTAAACTGTTCATTCTTTAATCCAAATATGTCTGCAAAGCTGTCAATCGGCATAAATACTGAAATACTCTGTGATTTATCATATGTACCCTTAACCTTAAACTCATATGTTTTATTCTCATATTTTGCATTAAGTGTTATAGTATCACCGGTTTTTACATTATACTTATCTGCATATGATTCTGAAATATACACGTCATTCTTCTCTGACGAAGCTAAGTCATTAATCTTAACATATCTGCTTCCGTCTTCTATTCCATATACAGATACCTCCTCATCAATCTTATCGCTCTTTCTTACAAGAGATGTCATGTCAAACTTTTCTGCATCCTTATTATCAGTTGTCACAACACTTCCATTATCATCAACATATGATTTAAGAACATATTGATAATTGGCAAACATCATGCTCCCGGTATTTTTCTTATAATAATCAAGAGTATCAGGCATACCTACTGCCATCGCAAGCATAACCATAATAAAGAATATTCCGATAAATAACATAAGATAATTCGCTTTATTCTGTAACATTATCCTGAGTCTGAAACGGCTCATAAATCTCCATTTTGGCAGACGTACTGCCCTTTTACGTTTCTTTTTTTTTCAGATCGTGACGTAAAAACTGCAATGGCGTATGCTGTAACATACGGATTATGACATAAAGATTGACTATAAACATAATGATAACCGGAATAATTGTCGTCTTTATAAATGCATCCATATTCCATATTGTATGATATGCAGGAAGACTGTAGCTGTTATAATACATTGAAACAACTACATTTTTAAAAACAGTATATCCCAATATATTACCAACTATTGCTGCTAATAATGTTACTAATATGGGCATTGATATATAATGCCTTACAAGCTCTCCCTTTGTATAACCTGATGCCCGCAGCGTTCCTATAGCCGATGCTTCACTTGCAATTGTATTACTTATTGTAATTGCAAATATAAATGAAATTATTACAATTAAAATATCTAAAAGAACCCCGCCCATGGCTTTATCAGAGCCGATATCATCCTTTGCAAAATTAATCGCAGGATTAGCATACTTAGGTGTATAATCCTCAATAGAATTGCCTGAAATAGCTGCATTCTTTCCAAGTGCTTCAAGAAATTCATCAGACAGCTCCTTCTGCTTTATATCATCAACCGGTTCATTATCATATTTCCATGCATATGCATAATGTATGCTCTGGCTTAAACGTTCAAATCCATCCTGTGTAACCATGGCAACATCAAACTGAAGTGCATCAAACATCAAATCTGTCGTCTTTTCATGGAGTGTTGAATAATTGACATATGCAATAAGACCTGTTACTTTATAGCTTTCATTTCCTACTTTAATAGTATCTCCTGTTTTTATACCAACATTATCAGCATGCATCCTGTCAATTGCAATCTCATTCTTATTCTTAGGATATTCTCCATCGCAAAGACTTGCAAGATTAATATCCTCTGTCTTAGTATATACACGTATTGTACCGTCTGCACTGCCATCATTATTATAGTCCTCATCTTCATTCCTATAGAAATTCTCATATAATGTAACAGAAACAGCATCTGAATTATCCTGTATCGCTTCTATAAGCTTATCATCAGCTCTTTTATTTAATTCAAAATGTCCATCCTCCTGTTTATATTCTGTTATACTTTCATCTGCTGATGTAAGCATACTTTCATTTGCCACATACATACCTGATACGAAACCTATTGTAAGCATAAGAAATAAAAATACAACCATATATTTCTTCCAGTCGCCTGCAAGCTCTTTAGGTATCCTTTTTATCAGGGGATTCTTTATCTTCTTCATATAACTGCACTCCCTTACCATTCTAAATCTACTGCGGAAACCTTATTAGTATTAATCTCATTAGTACGAATCTCTCCATCGCGCAGCTTTATAATATGGTCAGCCATATTTCTTATAGCTTCATTGTGCGTAACCATAATTACTGTATTACCGTATTTTCTATTTACGTCTTCTATGAGCTTAAGAATTTCCTTAGATGTCTTATAATCAAGAGCTCCTGTTGGTTCATCACATAGAAGTATATCTGGATTTTTAACAATTGCACGTCCTATTGATACACGCTGCTGCTGACCTCCTGAAAGCTGGTTAGGAAGCTTATACCTATGCTCATACAGCCCCAGCGTGTGCAAAAGTTCATCTATATCCAGTGCATTATCAGAAAGATATGCTCCGACTTCAATATTTTCCTTTACATTTAAGTTAGCAATAAGATTATACATCTGAAATACATATCCAAGATGCTTTCTTCTATAACGGGTAAGTTTCTTTTCATTCATGTCCTCAAGCTTATCACCATTAATACTTATATAGCCTGAATCTGCACTATCAATTCCACCTATAATATTAAGAAGCGTAGATTTACCGGAGCCTGACGGTCCAAGTAAAACACAGAATTCTCCTTTGGCAACGGAAAAATTCATTCCACACAGTACCTCCTGACGCATCTCACCGCTTCCATAACTCTTCTTAAGATTGACAATTTCAAGAAATTTCTTCTCTTCTTCTGACATATTTTATCCTCCATTTTTATTTGAATTTTTTATTTAATTTTTATCCGGCGCAACAGAATTATTTTAAAAACTTTCAATATTTTTTACATACGCATTACAGTTTTATTACACATACTTTTGTAGCACAAAACACACTTTTATTAGTCACAACTAACTAATAGCTGTTTTTTTAGGTCTTCCGCTCCTATTACGAAAGACCTTTTTAATCATTTCATAATCCCGTACCAGCCTGCAACAAGATAGTTCACACCTTTTGCTGCAAACGAAAGTGCTTCCTCTTCATTATCAATATGTGTAACCATAAATATAAACATATCAATCTGCGAATGTGACATCCAATGAATAATCTTTTTATCAACCATGGGAATATTATTAGCCTTACACATAGCTTCGCAAATATAAAGATTGTGTTCATCCATCCGGTTGACAAGCCCATCAGTCCAGTATTCCATCGTTGAACCCTGCGCCTTAGTAAGCACTAAAAGTACTTCGTCCCTGTATCTGTACAGCTCATGTACAAGCTGTACCATACATTCATAATCAATATTACTGTCATGTCCCGGCTTAAAGCCATTGTCAGCCTCCCTGGTCTCAAGGATATAATGCTCTTTTATAATTGTATTAAGCCTGTTTACAAAGTCTGCCACAACCTCACAGAACAATTCATCCTTATCCTTAAAGAAAAAATACAATGCTCCTGTCGTAACTCCCGCATTTGTACATATGCTTCTAAGTGATGCCTTTGTAAATCCCTTTTCCATAAATTCAGCCTTGGCACATTTTAACAGATGTTTTCTTGTCCCACTATTATTTTGCTTCTTCAATGCAATTATATACTCCCACCTGTTTAATTTACATAACATCGTTATGTTAAATAACACTGTTATGTTACAATAATAATATATGTTTGTCAATATGTTCGATAATTTTTAATTCAAAAATAACAATACATTATCTATGATAATAACATTCCTTACATTGTACCATTTTATTTTCTGTCTATTATTCCGTACTCTGTTAAACCCTTTAATGCAGCTGCTAAAACAGCATATATTATAGATTTAATGACAATATAAATTAATTTACAAATTAATATTTCAAGTGATATACTGAATAGAAACTAATAATGATTGGAGATTAATATGAATTTCAGACCATGTATTGATATACACAATGGACAGGTTAAACAGATTATAGGCGGAAGCCTTATTGATATGGGGGATTATGCCAAAGAAAATTTTGTATCAGATAAAGATGGCGGCTACTATGCCACACTTTATAAAAATGCAGGACTTAAAGGCGGACATATAATTCTTCTTAATCCTAAAGATTCGCGGTATTATGAAGATGATGTATTACAGGCTAAGAAAGCTCTTGCAGCTTACAATAACGGGCTTATGATTGGCGGTGGCATTAATAATGAAAATGCATGTGAATTTCTGAAAGCCGGAGCTTCACATGTAATAGTAACCTCATATGTATTTAAAAACGGCGAAATATTATTTGATAATCTTGAAAGAATAAAAAGGGAAACAGGAAAAGAACATCTTGTTTTAGACCTAAGCTGCCGTAAAAAAGACGGTGACTACTATATTGTCACAGACAGATGGCAGAAATTCACTAATGTTAAAATAACAGGTAAGCTTATGAAAGAGCTCTCCTCTTACTGTGATGAGTATCTTATACATGCCGTTGACGTTGAAGGACAGGCTCATGGCATAGAATCAGGGCTTGTGCGTATCCTCGATGAATACAATACAATACCTGTAACTTACGCCGGAGGTGTCGGAAGCTATGAAGACCTTACACTCCTTAAAGAACTGGGACATAATAAAATAGATGTTACCATAGGAAGTGCACTGGATTTATTCGGTGGGAAACTGGAATTTAAAAAAGTTCTGGATATCTGTCGCTCATAAATTGTGCTTTATTGAAAATGAGGTGTAGCAGGGAGTTGATGATTGCTTGTATTGTGAATTTTGAAACATATGGTGTTCTTAGATGCTCTTGGATGAGCCGGCATGATTTCATGGGCGATTGTGCATCCTGCGCAATCGCCCATTCTTTATTTTTCAAAAGCATCAATTATTAAGCGGCGAAAGTATTATTTTCCCTTCTTTTCTTGTCCTTTTCATATCAATTATTCTCTGATTGGAAGAGCCTCTGAAATTAAGCATCATATCCTTTAACTGTTCATCAAACTTTCCATCAACGAGAATATCAATACTATCAAGAATCTCATCTGTCACTTCACAATATCTTTTTCCACCGGGAATCAGATCTTTATCGTACGTAAAGCCTGTAAACATCCATATAGTCTTACCCAGAAGCTCGGATTTTATACGTCTTATAAGTGGTATAAGCCCCTCCTGATTGCTTAATTCAAACGGTTCTCCTCCAAGAATGGTAATTCCATCATAGTAGCTTTTAGATAATTCTTTTATGATATCCTCTTCCATCTCATCATCATAAAGATAACCATAATTATAATCCCACGTCTGAGGCTGGAAACAGCCCTTACAGTGATTAGTACAGCCTGATACGAAGATACTTACACGTATTCCTTCTCCATTGGCACTGTCAGCCGTTATAATCTCTCCTATATGCATTGCTCCTCATTTCCAAATAACCGCATAACTAAGCTGTCATTTTATTTCTGAAAATCTTATAGCCTTATTCTCCTAAAGTTCCATTAGATAAATGAAGTACTCTGTCCTTAATCTCCTGTGTTCTTCCCTGATTCCAGAACTGTGTTCCGATATATCCACAGGTTCTTCTTGCAACATTCATCTTATCCTGAT
>URAI01000099.1 GCA_900545725.1 uncultured Eubacterium sp. | reverse complement strand
GTAGTGTATGCTCATCTAAGAGTTTCTAAGCACTCACCATATGTTTTAAAATTCCTAATACAATCCGCCACTTTCACGCTACATTTCAAAAACCTATACGCTTGGTATGGCGACCGGTAGGTTGCTGGTTGGCAATGTACAATTTAAAATCACTACGCTTTTAGGTGATGACGGGAATGTTCACGATAATGCTTACATTAGAAGAAAAGAAAGTTTAAATTTATCAGGTAAAGTGTATAGGTTTTGATTGTTAAAATGTTATATTCAGGATTTTATTTTGAGTTTATTAAAATAACAGTCAATCAATATAGTAATTATAATTTTATCTAGTAATCAGATTTTTTATCTCATAATACCGCACTTCTTTAATGGCATAAAAAATATAAGTCGCGTGGACAATCAGATTTATATACTGATTATCCACACGACTTTTTCATAAATTTAATTCTGTATTTTTTATATTTATTACATTACAACAGACTATTATTCAGCATTGTGAACCGCCCTCGCCTCTAATTTATCACCGGCAACATCTATTACAATGTCATCACCTACATTGATATCGCCTTTTAAGATTAACTTAGCTGCCAGAGTTTCTACTGTCTTTTGAACGTATCTCTTTAATGGTCTTGCACCATACATTGGGTCGAAACCATTATCCACTATGAACTGTTTTGCACTGTCAGTCAGTTTAATCTTAAGCTCTTTATCAGCCAGACGTTTGTTGACATCTTTGATAAGAAGGTCTACTATTCTTTCAATATTATCCTTTGTCAATGGCTTGAACATGATAATCTCATCAAGTCTGTTAAGAAATTCAGGTCTGAAATGAGCTCTTAAGTCATTCATTACCATTTCTTCTGCCTCAGGCTTAATACTGCCGTCTTCATGTATTCCATCAAGCAGATATGATGAACCAATATTACTTGTCATAATGATAATAGTATTCTTAAAGTCCACAGTTCTTCCCTGTGAATCTGTTATACGTCCATCATCCAGCACCTGTAAAAGTACGTTAAATACATCAGGATGTGCCTTTTCAATCTCATCAAATAATACGACTGAATATGGTTTTCTTCTTACTGCTTCCGTAAGCTGTCCACCCTCATCATATCCAACATATCCTGGAGGCGCTCCTATAAGACGTGACACTGAATATTTCTCCATGTACTCGGACATATCAAGCCTTACAATATTACTCTCATCATCAAACAGACTTTCGGCTAATGCCTTGGCAAGCTCTGTCTTACCTACACCTGTTGGTCCTAAGAATAAGAATGAACCAATTGGCTTAGTAGGGTCTTTGATACCTGCCTTAGACCTTATGATGGCTTCTGTAACCTTTGTAACACCTTCATCCTGACCTACAACTCTCTTATGAAGTAATTCTTCGAGGTTAAGAGTCTTCTCTCTTTCTGTCTCGCTTAATTTAGCAACCGGTATACCTGTCCATCTTGAAATAATCTTTGCAATCTCTTCTTCTGTTACACTCTCATGGACAAGATCCATATCCTTATTCTTAACCTTTTCTTCAGCCTCATTTAAACGCTTCTGGATATCAGGGAGTCTGCCATACTGAAGTTCTGCTGCCTTTTCAAGGTCATAATCTCTCTTAGCCTGTGCTATTTCATTATTTACCTGTTCTAACTCTTCTTTCAGCCTGCTAATCTGGTCAACGCTTGCCTTTTCATTATCCCATTTTGCTTTCTGCTGCTTGAAATTAGAACGTAATTCTGACAATTCTTTCTGTAAAGCTTCAAGTCTTTCCTTACTTAAATTATCTGTTTCTTTCTTAAGTGCAGCCTCTTCAATCTCTAACTGCATTATCTTTCTTTGAAGTTCATCAAGTTCTGCCGGAAGTGAATCCAGCTCAGTCTTAATCATTGCACAAGCTTCATCCACAAGGTCAATTGCCTTATCAGGAAGGAATCTGTCTGATATATATCTGTCTGAAAGTGTAGCAGCCGATACAAGTGCACTATCAGCAATCTTTACACCGTGGAACACTTCATATCTGTCTTTTAAACCTCTTAGTATTGAAATAGTATCCTCTACCGTAGGTTCGTCTACCATAACCGGCTGGAAACGTCTTTCAAGTGCAGGGTCTTTTTCAATATATTCTCTATGCTCATCAAGTGTTGTCGCACCTATACAGTGAAGTTCACCTCTTGCAAGCATTGGCTTTAACATATTGCCGGCATCCATTGAGCCTTCTGTCTTACCTGCACCGACAATAGTATGAATCTCATCAATGAAAAGAATTATCTGACCTTCACTCTTCTTCACTTCATCCAGTACAGCCTTTAATCTTTCCTCAAATTCGCCTCTGTATTTGGCACCTGCAACTAATGCACCCATATCAAGGGCAAATATCTTCTTATTCTTAAGTGTTTCAGGAACATCTCCTCTTACAATTCTTTGTGCAAGTCCTTCAACAACTGCTGTCTTACCAACACCCGGTTCACCTATAAGTACCGGATTGTTCTTAGTCTTTCTTGAAAGAATACGGATTACATTTCTTATCTCGTTATCTCTGCCGATTACAGGGTCTAACTTGCCATCTTTAGCCTTTTCTACCAGGTCCTGTCCATATTTATTAAGTGTATCATAAGTAGCCTCAGGATTATCGGATGTTACGGACTGATTACCCCTTACTGTTGCAAGCACTGACAGGAACTTATCTCTCGTTATTCCATATGTCTTAAACAACTGTTTTATAGCTTTGTTAGGCGATGAAATCATCGCAAGCATAAGATGTTCAACTGATACATAAGTATCCCCCATTCTCTTAGCTTCGTCCTCTGCATTAATAAGAACCTTATTCAAATCATTGCTGATATACAGCTTGACATTTCCTGATACCTTCGTCTTGGCATTTAACAATGTCTTAATATTATCAATAAATGTTTCCTTATTAATATCCATTTTCTCAATGAGGTTAGCTATCAGACTATCCTCTATCGTCATAAGACTATAAAGAAAATGTTCCTGGTCAATTTCCTGATTGCCATAATCATAAGCTATCTTCTCACAATTATTAACTGCTTCAATCGACTTCTGTGTGAATTTGTTAATGTTCATAACATAACCTCCTATTCTAAATTCTGTTCTCATTTTCTAAATCTATGTATAAAAGTTATTGAATACAGTAATTATATCAGTCATTTCATGTATAAATGAGAATGTCCATATACCAGATTATCACATCACTATAAACATTTCTGACCGTCTGTAACCTTACTGTTTCTTAACTTTATATATGTTATAGCATTGATTGTTAGCACTGTCAAGAGGTGAGTGCTAATTTTCCAAAAAAATTTTTTCCCTTTTTTTTACAAGGTTTATAGCACTTTTTCTGCACTGCTTTATATAATATCATTTACTGCTTTGTAAGGAGTTTTTACCTGATTACCTATGTCACATCCTGGCTGCATATCCTTTTTCCGGCTCTTCATTGAACTCTGCTTCTTTTTTAACAGCCGATTAATGTCTGACTTTAGTATAAATAGCGTGATATTTTGTACCATTTATTTTAAATAACTAACATTTCAGTTTAATATTACTAATATTGTGGCATTTTATTCCTATATATGTTACAATTAATACAAATTTTTGTTTATTTATAAGACAAATTATATATTGGAGGGTTTTTATGTATACTAAAAGAAATATACCTACTATGAATCACGATTTGAAAATTATCCTCAACGAAATAGACCGTCTTGCATCCGGTGATTATTCCCCCGTTGATGAAGGTCTTTTTTCTAACAGAATATGTGCAGATAAACTTAATAATCTTGTTAATTCACTTAAAGAAAATAATAACGACTATATTATGCGTCTTAATTCCGTACTTGGTGACCTTGCAGATTTTACTATTATCAAGAATATGATAGAAAACATGGATGCACAATCTGAATCTATTGATTCCATGAAGACTGCCGGCAATAACCTGGGCTGCTCTATTGAACACATTTTCCAATTAATAGAATCTGTACAGCATAATACTAATGAGATGCTTTTATCCTCACAGACAAGCTCTGAAAATATGAATTCAAGTATCAGGCTTGTTAATAATTCTACTGAACAGATTACAGAGATTAATTCTGCAATTCAGAATTTTCAGGATAAGATTGATAAGATAAGTGATATCATTGATATGGTTAAACGTATTGCACAGCAGAGTAACCTGCTTGCTATCAATGCCTCTATTGAAGCTGCACACGCCGGTGAAGCCGGTAAGGGATTTGCCGTCGTAGCTGATGAAGTCCGTAACCTGTCACAGAATACAACTGATTCAGCAAGTGATATCGTTTCTTATGTTTCTCAATTAAAGGAAGATATTAATGTACTTGCAAAGTCTATGAATGATACCTGCTTAGACCTTAATAAAGGAACTGACATGGTTGGTTCTTCCCTTAATGATATGCAGAATATCTATACACAGTTATCAGAACTTAATGATTCAGTAAAAGATATATGTACTGATGTTGAGACACAGTCATCTATAACAAGACAATTTACCGGTCAGGTTGATACTCTTTCAGACAGTTATACCTCTCTTTACCGGCAATGTATTGATTTCAGTTCTCATATTTATAAAGACAGCCGCTATATTGACAGAACAAGGAGCCATATGATTAAAGGTTTCTCAAGCGTTACACTTATTGATAATCTCCATATCTTTAGTACAGATCATTACATTCTTCTATGGAGAATATATGGTAATATCATAGGTCTTGAAAAACTTGTTATCAAACAGGTCAATCGACCGGATAACTGTAAACTGGGAAAATGGCTTTCTAATATGAATGATGATATTATTGTCTCAACTCCTGAATTTGAACATATTAAGGAAGCCCATTATAAATATCACGATGCCGCAACAAGCTCATTTACAGCTATGCAGAATGGTGATACCGAACTGGCTTTAAGTTATTTTGAAAAGACACGCAAAGCTTATGAGATTATGAAACGCAGTATTGACTCTCTTGTTACATACCTGAGAAGTCATGGTAATACCAAAGAATCCATAACAGAAACCCTGATGGAGGGTATTAAAAATTAATAATTTAAAACATACATATCCGGAATGACTATATAAAATGGGTGAAATCATTAAAACAAGTGAATAATATTAAGTCATTATCAGCAGAGTCAGACATAAAACTGGCTCTGCTATTTTTATTAATTGTCACTTGTACCGACTATTTTATAACAATTCAGAAAGTATATTCCACCAACTGGCAGTTTTTTATGCTGAATTGTGCAAACTCTTCATTTGACATATCCCGGAAATATGAATTAACAACTCTTCCTATACCTCCATGTGCAACTAAAAGGTATGTCTTATCATGTGACTGTTCCTTTAATTCATCAAGCAGATTATAAACTCTCTGTGCAACATGAAACATCGTCTCGCCACTTCCATAATGATCCAGAAAATGAGTTTTTGCAATAGCAAATTCCTCTCCGTCACGTGGTGTTGATTCATATCGTCCAAAGTTCTGTTCTATAAGTCTTACTTCTTCCCTGCATACAATGCCTGATTCCTTTGAGATATGCTTCGCTGTATCTGCCGCTCTGACAAGCGGAGAATATAAAATCTCATCAATATGAATATTCTTCTCTTTAATCATAAGTCCAAGCCTTTCCGCCTGTCTATGTCCAAGTTCTGTTAATTCAATATCTGTCATACCACATATCTTATTCTCAACATTCCATACAGTCTGACCATGTCTTGTAAAATAAATATGTCCCATATAATCCTCATTTCTGTATACAATCTGCTATTACTTCTACAACCTTATCCATATCAAGTGGTTTTGCAATATGTGCTGTCATTCCTACATCTTTGGCATTTTTTATATCTTCAATAAATGCATTTGCCGTCATGGCTATAATAGGAATCCTGCCTGCATCACTTCTTTTCATTGTTCTTATAAGATGTGTGGCATTATATCCATCCATAACCGGCATCATAATATCCATAAGAATTGCATCAAAAGTTCCGGCAGGATTAGCTGCAAATATATCAACCGCCTGCTTTCCATTTTCTGCACACATAACTTCTGCCCCTGCTTTTTTTAATATATATTGTGCAATTTCTCTGTTAATATCATTGTCTTCTGCAAGCAGAAAATACTTTCCCTTAAGAACATACATATCAGCTTCGCTTTTTAACTGCTTTTCTGCTGCCTTATCAGATAATTCAAAAGGCAGCTTGACAATAAAAGTCGTGCCTTTATTAATTCTGCTTTTAACCTCAATACTTCCATTCATTAACTCGATAAGCTCTTTTGTAATTGCCATGCCAAGTCCGGTTCCCTGATAGGTTGTACCGGCATCATTAACACCCCTTGAAAATGGTTCAAACATCTGCTTCATATAATCTGCAGACATTCCAATCCCCGTATCCTCAACCTTTAATCTGAATACTGAATTACCTTTATCAATAGGCAGCTCATCGAGCCACACTTCAATACTTCCACCGGTCTTATTATACTTAACTGCATTACTTATTATATTCTGCACAATTCTATGAAAATGTATTGTACTTCCTATAACGTTGCTATGTATATTATTAAAATGACAGCCTTTTAACAATACATTTTTCTCACTCATATCTCCTGCAAATATCTCATTAATACCTGTTATAAGGTTATTTATATTAAAAATATCATGCGATAACTCTATCTTTCCGCTTTCCAGCTTACTCATATCAAGCACGTCATTTAATAATAATTCCAGCTGTCTTCCTGCCTTGTCTACCTTATCAAGTGCCTCAATGGCTTTATTATTATCTGTACCAATGCTGTCCCTTGCTATTTTCGACATTCCAAGTATACCATTCATAGGTGTTCTGATATCATGTGACATTCTCGATAAGAAACGTGTCTTTGCACTATTAGCACGTTCGGCTTCCCTGTATGCATCAATAATCTTTTTCTTATTTTTTTCTTCTGCCACCTTCTGGTTTGTAATATCAATTCCAACTACAACTGCTATAACATGGTCATTACTGTCATCTTTGGATAACAGAAAATTAATACGGAAATACTTTTCTTCAAGACCTGAGAAAAACTCTATCTCTACATTACGTTTTCCATTGTTATATTCTTCAAGAAGTCCTTTACTTGTCCAGTATTTTTCGTTGTCAATATCAAGCATTCTTTCTTTTAACATTTTTGAACGTCTGGCGCAGAAATCCGTATAACTTACAGGTGCTGTAATTCCCATAACATCAAACATATCAATTCCGCTCTTTGTAACAAATGTCTTATTCATCGTATCATTCGTTACATCAAAATCATAACAAAATTCTGCCTGTGCAATAAGTGCATCCCTATATCTTTTACGTTCCCGCTTAAGTATTGCATTAGTTCTTACTGTTTCTCTCTGCATAATTGCACGCTGGTTAGCCGTCGCTAACACTTGGCGGTAGTGATTTTCGTCCTTTATCAGCTTATCAATACATCTGAATCCAATAACCACGCTGCTGTTATCATTTTCTTCTGATACCCTGACAATATGCATCTCAATGTTTTTTTCATCATAATCATTGTCTTTGAGCTTATATCTTATTATAAAATCTCTTTCCACTGACAGTCTTTTCTTTATTTCCCGATTGGAAGTCAGCTTATACATTCTTTCTTTATCTGTTTCCTCAACCATTCTGTCTATATACATTGTCATAATATGCGAAAATATATCTTTGCCATAACGCATACCGGATAATAACAGCTTAAATCTTTCATTGAGCTTATAAAATGTAATTGTATCCTCTTCAAGATTAACATAGTGAATAGACATATATTCTTCACTAAGCAATGCCGTAACACTAACATACTGCTGCTCCTTTAGCATCATATGCCGCTTCATATCCTGTTCATTTTGTTTTGCTTTCCATATAAGATAACTTTTCCCTATAAAAAATGACAATGTGTCGCCAAGAAGTTCATATGCTGCTTCCTTTTCTTCCTCAGTCTTAATTCTCTTAACACTTGAGTCATCTGCTGTCATATAGAGGCAGCCCATATTATTGACATTATCAGTAACAACTCCTACAAGAATACTTCCCATTCTCAATCCTTCATCCGAGATTACAATTGGTATAGCCTTCCATAATATTCCGTTATGGCACATAAATGTCCCATCGTAATTATCAAGACATTCCTGACAATAGCATAGTCCGTCTTTAGAATATCTGATATTTTCACAGTCAGCATTTTCAAATGGAACCTTTAAAAATGTACCGTCAATGTCTTTGACAACTACCGGCATACCTGTACTCTTTGTCCAGTTATCTATTATATTATGTAATTTTTTCATATTACAAAAATCTTTCAGCCTTGTAATCCCATCAGACATAACTATCCCCATTTCTGAGCAGCTTTGTTGCGAAGAGGCGAAGAAAAATTCGCGCAGGCGATTTTTCTTCTGCCATCAA